>DAOVXM010000003.1 GCA_030636125.1 Chloroflexota bacterium
ATCACGGCTGGATCCTTCACATTGTTTCGCACGTAGCGAAGATCCTCCTCGCTAATCGGTGCAAACAACTCAACCAGACGTTCTTCATCCTCCAGAGTCATCGGGCGCAACAATACGTTGACTCCATCTTTGAGAGTGACAATATCACGGTAGTTTTTGATTTGATCTGGTAACATGGCAGCGCTCTACTCCTTCGTTTCTATATTCCGCAAGGGGCTCGGCCCTATTTGCCTGATCTCTTCTGTCAGTTCAATGGCTGATGTGGCAAATTGAGCGCCCATCGCAGCAGATACATTAACCATCTGGACACGACGGCCTTCAAGGCCGATCTCCTCCAATAACTTTCCAGCGAATTCAACCCGTCTTTGGGCGTTGATATTACCTTCCAGGTAATGGCAGTCGCCATCCAGTCAACCTGCGACGATTACACCATCGGCGCCGTCTTCAAAGGCCCTCAACACGTACAGGACGTCCAGTTTGCCGGCGCAGGGCAATTCGATCACCTTGATCGAAGGGGGGTACTCCAGCCTCATCGAGCCGGCCAGGTCTGCCGCAGCGTAGGCACAATAGTGACAGCAAAATGCGACGATTTCGGGGTTGAAGTTGTTTGTGGTCATCATTACTCCCGGACCGAAACGTGAATGCTATCTGTTGGTACGAAGCCCGTTTCTATAGGCGTTTTCCTGAACAAAGCATCCACTTTAGTCAATGTCTGGGCATCGGTATAGTGCATTAATTGTATGGCTCTGGCTGGGCATTCCGAGGCGCAGCTGCCGCAACCATGGCAAACGGCAGGTTCGATGTATGCTGCGCCAACAATATCGCCAACGCCGGTGTGCTCCCCGCTGATCTGGGGTACATCGTAAGGACAAATACGCACGCAGGTGAGGCAGCCGACACATTTGAGTGGGTCGACAACTGCCACACGCGCGTTGGTCCGCATGGTCTCTTGTGACAGAATGATGGCAGCTCGCGAAGCGGCAGCCTGAGCCTGGGAAATCGTCTCATCCAGGAACTTTGGGTAGTGCGCCAGACCAGCCATAAAAATACCCTCTACAGCAAAGTCTACCGGACGCAGCTTGACGTGAGCCTCCAGGAAGAAGCCATCCATATCTATGGAAAGTTTTAAGCGGCTGGCTAAATCCTGTATATCTTCAGGGGGGACAATCGGGGTGCTCAGGACAACCATATCGGGTTTTAGCTCCAGTTCTCTGCCCAGCATTGGCTCCCAGACTAGCACAGTGATTTCCGATGAAATTGTTTTGGTTTGCTGCGGCACCCCTTCGTTAATATTTACTTCCGGTTTGCGGTCAAAGTCGTAGTGTACGAATTGCACGCCTGCTCGCCGCGCTTCGGTGTACGTGCGTTCTTTGAAGCCATAGGTGCGGATATCACGGTTGATGATTGTCACATTCGCCTTCGGGTTGAGTTCTTTGAGCTTGAGTGCATTCTTAAGGGCGGTTGTACAACATAAGCGGCTGCAGAATTTCTCGGCAGGGCCGATACACTGGATCATGACAATGGAATCAGGCAACCGGGAAATTGGTTGTCTGGCTATCTGGCTGTCAAGTGATCCATCTTCTGCCAGAAGAGCTTCAAATTCCAGTTGGGTGAGGATGCGAGGGTCTTTGCCATAACCATATTCCTGGCCTTTGTACTCGATACCTCCGGTGGCGACGATCGTCACACCATGTTGTACCTGAAAGGTTTGCCCCTCGCGTTCGAGAGTCGATGTGAAATTCCCTTTGAATCCTCCTGTCTTAAATAGTTCAGTGTTTAAATGAACCTGAATCAGGGGATGTTCTTTTACCTTGAAGGCTATCTCGGCGAGATATTCTTGCGGGCTCAGTGTTTCGATGTGACCATCGCTCGGTATAAAGAATCGCAGATGGCGCAGGTTGCCGCCCAGTTTGTCCTGGCGCTCGACAAGCTGGACTGGGAAACCTTGGTCAGCAAGCGTGAGGGCAGCCGTCATGCCGGCTGCGCCTCCACCAATAATCAATGCGGAATGGTTGACAGGTACATTGGAAACTTTGAGGGGTTCAAGCCTGGCAGCGCGAGCTACTGCCATGCGGGTCAGTTGTTCAGCTTTAGTGGTGGAACTGTCCCAGTCATTGGAATGAACCCAGGAACACTGGTTGCGGATATTGGCCATTTCGAACAGATGGGGGTTGAGCCCGGCTTGGCGAATAGCATCTTGGAATAATGGCTCATGGGTAATCGGTGTGCAAGATGAAACTACCACCCGGTTCAATCCCTGGGATTTGACTTGCTCGATGATGTGGGCGATCGTATCCTGAGAGCAGGTGTAGAGATTGTCTTCGGCGTGGACCACGCCAGGCAGCGTCTGGGCGTACTCGGCCACTTTGGGTACGTCGAGGTAGCCCCCGATGTTGGAACCGCAATGGCAGACAAAAACACCGATCCTTGGCTCTTCGGAAGAGATGTCGCGTTCTGATGGATATTCCTGTCTCTGTGCCAGGGTGTGCCGTGAGGGGGCCAGTAGTCGAGCAGCATTGGCGGCGGCTCCGCTGGCTTCGATCAGGGATTCAGGAATGTCCTTGGGTTCGTTGAAAGGGCCGGCGACGTAGATGCCCTCCCGACTGGTTTGTAGCGGGTCGAATAAGGTTGTGTGGCAAAAACCATATTGGTCGAGTTCAATACCCAGTGTGCGTCCGAGCTTTTTCACCGGCTCGGAGATTTCCATGCCCACCGACAGGACAACCAGGTCAAACTCCTCCTCAATGATACCCTTCCCATTTTCGTATGGTGTCGCGTAACGCACGATGAGGTTTTTTGTGAGCGGGTCTTCCTTCACCTCGCTTAGCCGGCAGCGGGTGTATTTCACGCCGTATTTGTTCTCCGCGCGGCGATAGTATTCCTCGTAACCCTTGCTGTACGCACGCGTATCCATAAAGAAGATCTGGCAAGATACTTCACCATCGCCATTGCCGGTCCGTGCTTCAGCTCTGGCGTGTTCGATGGTCATGATGGCTTCTTTGGCGGCGTACATGCAGCACACAGAAGAGCAATAATCGTGGTTTTGGTCCCGGCTGCCCACACATTGTAGGAAGGCAATTCGCTTAGGGCTGCCGCCATCCGCAGGGCGCTGGATATGACCATTTGTGGGTCCGCTGGCGGACAACATGCGCTCATACTGCAGAGAGGTGAGCACATTCGGGTAGCGACCCAACCCGTATTCCTCGGAGAGATGGGCATTGTATATCTGGTAGCCGGGAGCCAGGATGATGGCGCCGATGTTTAACTCTTCGGTGCGCCCGACGTCGTCATGATCGATAGCGTCCCGCCCGCAGGCGAAGACGCACGACATACACTCTGAGCATATGCCGCACGCCAGACAACGGGCTGCCTCGGCCTGTGCGCTGGCGTCATCATAACCACCCTCGACCTCTGCGAAATTGTCCAGGCGTTGCTCCACTGGCAATTCGGGCATCGGTACACGTCTCTCAATTTTGATTTCGCCGCGAGCCAGGCGTTCATCGATCTCTTGGTTAGAGAGGCGCACTACAGGCAGATCTGGTTTGGGAGGTGGCTCCAGAGGTTCGCCGCGCAGGTAGCGAATGATCGATTGAGCGGCGGTGTGGCCTCTTTCCACAGCCTCAATCACAAACGCCGTACCCGAAATGCAGTCACCGGCGGCGAAGACCCCCGGTCTGGAGGTGGCTAAGGTGTTGGGGTTGATAGCGATAGTCTGGGTATCTGTCAGGCCGACATTGGCGTCGCCAGGGATGAAAGCCAGACCAGCGCGCTGCCCAACAGAGAAGATCACCGTGTCGCAGGGGATGGCGTGGGTGGAATCTGGGATTTTCTCAACGTGCAGGCGACCGCGCTCATCGAAGCTGAAAGAGGCTGCTTGCTGGCATTCGACCCCGCGCACACGCCCGTTCTCATCTCCTATAATACGCTCGAAAGTGCGTCCTGGGTGCAGGGTTATGCCTTCTGCCTCGGCTGCTTCCACCTCCCATGGGTGGGCCGGCATTTCCTCTCGGCCTTCTAGGCTGGCCAGGTGGACTTCGCGACCTAAACGGACTGCACTACGCGCACAATCAATGGCAACATTCCCACCCCCTAGCACCAAAACTTGTTGGCCAAGTTCTGGTACGTCTTTGGCGTCATCCTCATATTTGCCTAAACGTACATCTCTCAGGAAATGGGTATTGATCAAAACACCATCCAGGTCTGCCCCTGGAATGGGCAGGCGGATTCCTTCATGAGCGCCCACTGCAATCAGCACCGCGTCGAAACCTTGTTCAAAGATGTCATCGAGGTTATCGATGCGATGGTTCAGGCGCAGGTCAACGCCTAAGTCGATGATGTCTTGCACTTCTCGTTCTATGATCTCGGTGGGCAGACGGTATTCCGGCACGCCGAGACGCAGCATGCCGCCTGGAACGGGCATTGCCTCAAAGACAGTCGCTCCGAAGCCCTCCATCATCAAATCCTGCGCCGCGGTCAGTCCGCAAGGGCCAGCCCCGATGATCGCCACGCGCTGGTCGAATAATCTGGGCGCCGGTTCTACAGGCTGGCGGGGTTCAGCATAGACTTCGTCGGTCACAAATCGTTTGAGCGCGCGGATATTAATCGGCTCGTCTAGCAATCCTCGATTACAGGCATCTTCACAGCGATGGTTGCAAATACGCCCACAGATGCCGGGGAAGGGGTTATCCATCTTAATCACCCGCAGGGCGTCATCCCAGCGTCCTTCCCGGATCAGAGCAATGTAACCTTGAGCGCGCTGGCTTGCCGGACAAGCATCCCGGCAGGGTGCGACACCTAGCTTTTCGATTGCGTATGCGTTTGGCACCGCTTGTGGGTACAGCTTGTAGATGGCGCGACGCGTTGCAATGCCTTCGTTGAAGGTGTCAGGCACGATCACCGGGCAGACCTGGGTGCAATCATCGCAGGAGACGCATCGGTTGGGGTCCACATAGCGGGGTGCGTGGCTCACCTGTACCGTAAAATCCCCAGCCTGGCCAATCACATCCGACACCTCTGTATTTGTCATGATATGAATATTCGGATGCCGATCAACCTCAACGAGCTTCGGTGAGATGGTGCACATCGCACAATCATTGGTGGGGAAGGTCTTATCGAGTTGGGCCATTTTCCCGCCGATTGCAGATTTTGTTTCCGCCATATAGACTTTAAAGCCCTGTTCCGCCAGGTCAAGGGAGGCCTGCATGCCCGCGATGCCACCCCCGACCACCAGCACCGCACCGACGGGTTGCATGCTATTCGATTGAATTTCAGGGCTAAGCCTAGTTTTCATGGCAACTCACTACCTATAAGAATTCACCTCGGATCTGGTTATCCACCTCCAGGGCGGGAGCTGACATGCCTGCCCCGGAATCCTGCTTCTTCGTCATCTTCAAACTCTAGTGCCCCTTTTATTGGTTTTTCTCCTTCATCTCCCGATTTAAGCGGGTTGGGGCCTAGCTCCCGGATTCGTTCGGTCATGGTTTGAGCAGCCATAGCAAAGGCATGTCCTTGGCTGCCCGACATAAAGAACATATCCAGCCGTTCACCACCCAGCCCAACATCATCCAAAATTTCTTTGGCTCGTTGGAGGCGGGCATGGCCACGTTCGTTGCCGCGTACATGGTGGCAATTGCCGATTGGACAGGCGACTACATATACGCCGTCGGCACCCTGTTCAAAGGCCTCTAGGAAATATTGGATGTCAGATTTCCCGCTGCAAGGCAGGCGGACGAACTTGACATTCGCAGGGTACTGAATGTGCAAGGCACCCGCCGTATCCGCAGCCATATAGCCGCAGTAAATGCAGTAAAAAGCGGTGATTTCTGGCTCGAAGGTTTTGTCTTTTTGTGTGCTCATTGTGCTGCCCCTTGAATCATCGCGGTTTGCCAACTACCAAGCCCGCCGATATCACGCAGCATGATTTGCTCATCCGTGTAGCTGATCAACTGAATGGCATTGGCAGGGCATTCGCTAGTGCAGGTCCCGCATCCCTGGCATTGCGCGGTGTCAATATAAGCGGCTCCCCCCAGACCCCCAACACCGCTTCTCTCTTCAGATTGAAGTACCTGGGGGATGGCAAAGGGGCAAGTGCGCGTGCAGGTCAGGCAGCCCACACACTTGTCTGGATCGACTACGGCGACTACACCCCCGAGGTAGAGAGAGTCTCCTTGGGAGAGCAAAGTCAAGGCGCGCGCCGCGGCGGCCAAGGCGTGACTGATACTCTCTTCAATAAATTTCGGGTAGTGAGCCATCCCTGCCAGGAATATGCCCTCTCGCATGAAATCCATCGGGCGCAGCTTCATTTGGGCTTCTGTAAAGAAACCCTCCGTTGAAAGCGGAACGCGCAACGTCTTGGCTAATTCCTCGGTACCTTCTGATGGGGCAATGGACATACTCAGGGGAATCAGGTCAGCGGAGAGGCTCAACCAACGATCTAGGGTTAAATCGCGCACGCGTACTTGAAGCTTATCTCCATTGGGGATGATTTCGGGAGGAGCATCATCTGTATAGCGGATGAATACTACTCCCAATCGACGGGCTTCCGTGTAGTACTCTTCACGGAACCCGTATGTTACGATGTTCTTGTACAACACAGTCACCCGGCAGCCTGGGTTGAACAGCTTAAGGCGGATGGCGTTTTTCATCGTATTGGTGCAGCATACCCGTGAGCAATAGTCTGTGACGCCTGGGGGCTGTGCACATTGGATCATAACCACATCGTTTAACGCGGCGATTTCATTGGGGTTGTGGACGACTTTTTCTTCTAACTCGCTCTGGGTGATGACCTTGGGAAAATCTAACCACGGGTGTTCATGGGTCTCACGCCCTCCGGTAGCGACGATCGTTACGCCATGTTCGATCCGGAAGGTCTCAATCGCCCCATCTGGCCTTGTGGTGCGTAGATCGGACCGAAAATACCCGACGTGCCCCTCGTGATGGATGAGTTCTGTGCGGGTCAGCGCCTGGATGTGTTGGTGGGCGCGTACGCGGTTGATCAAGTCTCGTCCTAAGCGACGGGGGTGATAGCCCTCGGCAACATAATATATGTTTTGGAGGTTACCCCCCAAGACTCCAGTACGTTCGATTAAATGAACATCATAACCACTGTCCGCGATGGCGAGGGCCGCGGTCATGCCGGATAAACCTCCGCCGATGACCAGAGCGGATGGGCGAGAGCGGTGCTGTTTTTTGTGTATGGGTTGGGCTTTAGAAACACGGCCTACAGCTATTCTCACCAGTTCCTGGGCCTTGAGCCTAGCCAGTTCTGGTTGCCAGCGGTGGACACGGCCGCATTGTTCGCGTAAGTTAACCAGCTCAACAAGGTAGGGATTCAATCCCACCTGACGGATGGCACGTTGGAAGAGAGAATCATGGGTGCGGTTGCTGCAGGCTGCCATGACCACCCTGTTCAGATTGAGTTCTTGGATCTTATCCTTGATATATTCGAGTTTGTCTGGGAAGCAGGCGAAATCGATGACCTCGGAGGAGGTAACACCTGGCCATTGAGCAGCTTGCAGCGCCAGATTGGGCACGTCGATTTCTTCACCCATGGTATCTCCACAGGAGCAGACGAAAACACCAATCCGGAGTGGTTCGCCGGTAACGTCGCGCTCAGGAGGTAAATCGTTGGCGGATAAGAAGGGCCATTCATGGGTGTGTGGGTAAGTGTTCAGGCGTTCGTTTAGCAAGCGCATCACTTCGGCAGCTGCCCCGCTGGCGTCGATGATTGTCTCAGAGATTTCTTTTGGAGAAGAAAAAGCACCCGCTACGAACACGCCGGAGTGGGAGGTCTGCAAAGGAGTAAATTTATCTGTCTGGCAAAAGCCGTGTTCGTTCAACTCGAGGTCGAGCATTTGGGAGAAGTGTTGGGCAGAGTCAGGTGGCTGCAACCCTACTGCCAGAACGACCATCTCGAAGCGCTCTTGTTGGGGTTGACCGTTTGAATCGGCATAATGCAAGATCAGATCGTGTGTTGCCGGATCTTCGCTAATGGCCGAGACGCGGCAACGTGTGTATTGGATCCCGTGGCGATCGCGTGCCTTGGCGAAGTACGTGCTGTATTCTTTGTTGAAGGCGCGTTCATCCATAATGAAGATACGGCATTCCACATCTTCTCCCAAGCGTTGTTTGGCTAGGATAGCCTCTTTAGTGGCGTACATACAGCAGATGGATGAACAAAAAGTATTGTTTTGATCACGCGAGCCAATACATTGTAGCCAAGCGATCGAACGCGGAGATTGGTGATTGGATGGCCGGACGACAGTACCCTCCGTAGGGCCAGAGCGGCTAGCCAAACGCTCATATTCCATCGCGTGTATCACATTAGGGTAGCGTTTATAGCCCAGTTCACCTAATTCGCTGGGATCATAAACCTGGAATCCAAGCGCCAGGACAATGGCACCTACTTCGGTCGAGAGTAAGCGAGGTTGTTCATCCAGGTTGATGGCATTGCTCGGACACACCTCTACGCATTTACCGCACTCATCACAGTAAGGACCACGCTCGATGACATAGCTATCTGGGGCGGCGCGCGCAGCCACTTTATACGCAGCTTTGTGCATGGTCATACCTTGCTGGTAGCTGTCCGGTAATTCGACCGGGCAGACTTCAGCACAATACCCGCAGTTGATGCAACGAATTGGATCGACATAGCGGGGTTCCTGGCGCAAGGAGACAGTGAAGTCGCCTGCCTGGCCCTCCACATCAATCACGTGAGTATTGGTCAGGATTTCGATATTAGGATGTTGGTTTTGTTGGATATAAGCAGGGCTTATTGATGGCCGCGTGCAGCCGTAGCCGTGGTCGGGAGTCCCCCGGCAGAGCACACAGTCGTGCTGAGGGAACATGTAGCCAAGCTGTGCCACACGCCCTCCCAGGCAAGGTGTATGCTCGACCAGGTAAACTTTCAACCCGGCATCAGCGAGGTCTAGCGCAGTGCGCATGCCACCGATACCGCCGCCTACTACCATCGCTGCGGCGGGTTTCGGCTGAACTTGAGGTAGATTAATCGCATGCATGGTTTCTGCTCCTGTGAAGCACAAACCGCCCTCCCTGCTCAATGCAGTAGGGCGGTGGCTGCGATGTTTAGGCGTGATCGCTCCCTTGATTAATAGGGTGGCTGGTGGTGTTCAGGTATCGATGTATATCGGCTATGGGCTTGCATAGCACTCTTTGTTAAAGGTATTGTAGCAAAGCACAAAATAGTTGTCAACAGGGATATAATCCTACAAGATATGTGATATTTGTCATAAAAGTCTGAATGCCTGCAGTGCTTTTTACGATTAATACCGGCCCCTCACGGCTTGTGCCTCGGGGTTGACCAGTTCTTCCCTGCCAGCGAGTTTTACATTTACCGCGCAGGCTTTAAATTCGGGGATTTTGGCTTGTGGGTCGAGAGCGTCAATAGTCAGCAGGTTGGCAGCGGCCTCAGCGAAATGGAAGGGGATGAAGACCACACCTGCGGTGGTCTTTTCGGTCACAGTCGCTCGCAGCACGATCGAGCCGCGCCGCGAGGAGACGCGTACTGTCCCTCCATCCCCGATACCCATCAGGGTTGCATCCACCGGATTGATCTCCACGCGTGCTTCGGGGTACAACTCGTCCAGTTTTGAGTGGCGAGTCATTGTGCCCCCGTGCCAATGCTCCAAGACGCGGCCGGTGGTGAGGATGAATGGATATTCATCGTCTGGTAATTCCACGGAGGGGATAAATTCCAAAAGATGAAATTTACCGCGACCACGTGGGAAGTTTTCGCCGAAAAGATATGGTGTCCCAGGGTGCTTCTCGTCCGCAACCGGGGTTTGCAACCCAACTTCTTCAATGCGAGCGTATGTCACACCATGATATTCAGGGACAACGCCTGCCACCTCTTTTAATATTTCTGAGGGGTGGTTGTAATCCCAATAGGCTGAACTTGAGTGATCCAGCCGTGATTCTATGCGTTTAGCCAGACCGCAGATGATCTGCCAATCCGGACGGGCTTGGCCCCGCGGGGCGAGCGCCTGGCGCACGCGCTGCACACGCCGGTCGGTGTTTGTAAAGGTGCCGTCCTTCTCAGCCCAGGAGACTGCTGGCAGGAACACATCGGCGAATGCGCCTGATTCGTTGATGAACAGGTCTTGCGTTACCAGGAATTCCAGGTTCTGCATATGGTGGCGGGTGAGGTTAAGGTTCGGTTCGGACATCATCGGGTTCTCGCCCATGATATAGAGCGAGCGTACACTACCTGGCTGAACGTTAGATAGGATTTCGGTGGTGGTCAGTCCGCGCTTCTGGCTTAGATCGCCTGCTTCAACGTTCCAGGCAGCTTCCCATTTGGCAGCAATGGCGGGATCATCCACCAGCATATAACCAGGGTAATGGAAGGGCATTGCGCCCATGTCGGAGGTACCCTGTACATTGTTCTGGCCGCGTAACGGATTCAAACCGGTGCCTTCCCGGCCAACATGCCCGGTCAGCAATGCCAGGTGAACCAGGGATAGGGCGCTGGCGGTGCCGTGCGATAGCTGTGATATACCCATTCCCCAGTAGATCGCACCTCGCTCTGCCCTAGCGTACATGCGCGCGGCTTCGATAATTAAATTGCGATCCACACCAGAGACCATTTCAGCGTATTCGGGTGTGAATTTCTCAACTGAATTGATAAACTCTCCATACCCTTCGGTGCGCGCCTCGATAAATTCGCGGTTGACCAATCCTTCATGGATGATCACATGGGCCATGGCGGTGAAAACGGGAACGTTGGTGCCTGGTTTGAGGGGCAGCCATAGGGTAGCGAAATCGCATAGCTCCAGGCGGCGTGGGTCGACTACGATCAGCTTGGCCCCGTGTTTTTCGACAGCGGCTTTCATTTGAAGGGCGATGATAGGGTGGTTCTCGGTGGTGTTTGAACCGGTGACCATAAAACAATCGTTTTTTATGACCTCGGCGGCGGTGTTGCTCATAGCAGCAGAGCCAATCGCTTGCTGCAAAGCTACCACCGAACCGGCATGACACAAGCGGGTGCAGTGATCGATATTATTGGTTCGGAACAGGGCGCGGAATAATTTCTGAAGCAGGTAGTTGTCTTCGTTGGTTGCCTTAGCGCACAAAAAGGCAGCCAATGCATCTGATCCGTCACGCCGGTAGATTTCTACCAGTCGGTCGGCTACATAGTTAAGTGCCTGGTCCCAGGATACCTCTTGCCACTCTGATAGGTCGAAGGCTTGGGTGCGCTCCCCGGGTTGCTGCGGCACTTTGCGGATCAGCGGGGTTGTCACCCGGTTCTTATGATAGATGAAGTCATAACCAAAGCGTCCTTTAACACATAGGTTGCCTTGATTTACGACAGAGTCGAATGGCGAAGTAACGCGGTAGATATAGTCCTCTTTAATATGCAGTTCCAGGTTACAGCCCACCCCACAATACGGGCAGGTAGTGGAGATAATACGATCAGCGTTGAGCATGAGTACCTCCAACCGTAAAGCGCGAAAAGGATAATTTAGTATGATGGCAGCAGGTCATTATCATCGGTTTTCACGCCTCCTTTTCCGTCTCTCAGAGCGGGTGACTTGCATGATCTCATCCGGTGACAAACCCTGCTCGAACAGCCACTCGCGTTTGGGCTTTAGTGCACCGGTGGGGCAAACACCGATGCACTGCCCGCAAAACACACAGGTGCTCTCGGGCAAGGGTTTCTCAAAAAAAGTGGTGATTTGGGTGTCAAAGCCCCGCCCTGAAAAATTGATCGCGTAGGTATATTGAGCATCTTCAGCGCAGACCTGCACGCAGCGCCAGCACAGCACACATTGTGAGTAGTCGCGGGTGTACATGGGGTTGTCGTCCAGAATTGGACTCTCACGCCGTTCTACCTCAGGGAAACGATCCCCGTCAGCCGCGTAATCATCCAAGAGCCCCATGATTTCTGGAGATTCGGAAATATCGACCGCGGAGTCGAGCATTTCCAGGATGGTGCGGCGGCTTCGTACGACTCTTTCGGTTCGCGTGTGAATTTTCATCCCCTCACTGGCCTCTGCCACGCAAGATGGGGCGAGAAGGCGCGCTCCCTCCACCTCCACCACGCACATACGGCAAAGGGCGTTCGCTGTGCAGGCTTCGTGATAGCAGATAATGGGGATGTCTATCCCAAGAGTTTTTGCAGCTTCGAGGATGGTTGTCCCAGCGGGAACGGATAAGGATTGCCCATCTATGGATATGTTTATATCAGACATAATCACCTTCAAACCTGGAACATATGTGGCCACAGTTTCATTGCGCTCAGCACGGCGCTGGCGGCGGTTTGCCCCAGGCCGCATAATGAGGCGTCAGTCATTGTCCAGCCTACATCGGAGAGGCGCTCAAAATCACCGGGCAAGGGGTTCGCGTTGGCGATGCGCTCCAATATTTCGTACTGTCGCTGAGTCCCCAATTGGCAGGGATAACACTTTCCGCAAGATTCGTGGGCGAAGAAGCGGGCTAAACGTTTAAGCACATCACGCAAGTCGCGGCTTTGGTCAAATACCATAACCACTCCCGATCCCAAAGAGAGCCCGGCGGTTCTTAGATCTTCAAACGAGAGCCGCACATCTAACTTGTCAGAGGTGGCAAATACGCCCGCCGCGCCGCCAAACAGGACGACTTGAAGATCATATCCATCCCGGATTCCCCCTGCCAGGTCGAAAATCAAGTGTCGCAGGGTGACGCCAAAGGGTACCTCGTATAGTCCCGGTTGAATCACATCGCCCGAGATGCAGAACAGTTTGGGTCCCGGCGATTTTTCGGTGCCCAATTTACGATATGCTTGTGCCCCTTGTTCGATGATGATCGGCACGTTGCACAACGTTTCGACGTTATTGACCACGGTTGGTTTACCGAATAGGCCGTGAGTGGTTGGAAAGGGAGGTTTAACACGAGGGAAGCCACGTTTGCCCTCTATGGATTCAAAAAGAGCGGTCTCTTCACCGCAGATGTAAGCTCCGGCTCCCCGGCGTATTTCTACTTCAAAATCGAATCCGGATGTAAGGATATTTTCTCCCCAGTAGCCAGCTTGCCTGGCTTCAGTCATGGCTTGCTCTAGTGCTTTTAAGGCGTTCGGGTACTCGCCGCGGATATAGATATATCCTTTGTGGGCACCGATCGCGTATGCGCTGATGACCATCCCTTCAATGATGCGGTGTGGGTCTCCTTCCATCAGCACACGATCCTTAAACGTGCCCGGTTCGGATTCATCGGCGTTGCACACCACATATTTAGGCTGGTTGTTCATTGTAGCGGCACCTTCCCACTTGATTCCGGTGGGGTAAGCTGCCCCACCGCGGCCAACCAGGCCGGAAGCTTTTATCTCAGCGATCACCTGCTCAGGAGTCAATGTCAAGGCTGCCTTCAACCCAGCATATCCGCCCTCGGATTCATACCCGCTAAGCGAGGTGGGATGGCCTTTACCGCAATTGGCAGTAAGGATGTTTAAGTCTCCTCCAATATAGCCTCTTGGTGTTGCGTTTTTCCCGTTGAGCCATTCAGGCACGTTGGTTGGATCAGCCTGGCTAATGGTCTTTTCGCCAACCAGGACAGCTGGAGCATGATCGCACAGCCCCAGGCAAGGAGCGCTCGCTACGCTGTACTTACCATCGTGGCTGACCTCATCCGGAGCGATATTCAGATGTCGGCAGGTTGCCTCGAGCACGGAGTCGCTTCCGGCTAGAGCGCAGGCTGGGTCGCTGCATATCTGAATGACGGTCTCGCCAACGGGCTCTCTGTAGAACATGGTGTAAAAGTCTATCACGCCGTACACATCGACGAGTGGCACTTTCAGGGCGTGACCAATCTCGGCAGCAACAGGCTCGGGCAAATAGCCATAGATCGATTGGGCCGCGTGTAGCGCGGGGAGTAAATCAGTGCGATCCTGGAGAGATAAATCTGTTAAGATGGTTCGTAGTGGGGCAAGGTCAAATTCAGACATTAAAGCTCCTATATACCCTAGTATAACATCCCTTAATCAATAGGTTTTGCGAAATTGACTGCGGATTTACTGCTGAAATTGTATTTGAATAAATACCTTATAGTTCGCTTGTTCTCCTGACCCGTCTTAAGAAGGCGGGGCTGTTCAAACCACGTTCCAATAAATAGGTCAGGTAATGCTGCATCAGGACTTCCATTTCGCGGTTCACACCTGTTGGAATCTGGGCGCGGACCGAGTCTGCGAAATTACTGCGTTGAAAGTGTCTCAGGTATTTGAGTGCCTGCATCGAGATGGGACGCGCACCGGTTATGCTACTTCCACAAGTTGGGCATAGAACACCGCCTAACTCTGAAGAGAAGAATTGATCTTCAGGTTTGATCTCCGACTCACATTTCGCACAGCTAAATAATTGAGGGCGAAAGCCCAGTAAATCTAATATGCGTATCTCGTAATAGCGCACCACCAGAGCCGGGTCATATTGCGAAGATAACCGCGTCAAAGTATTTGTCAGCAAGCGATACAAGGAGCGATTCTCCCCTTCTTCATATGTGAACCGGTCGAGTAGCTCCAGGACGTAAGAAGCATAACCTAAGAGAAGTAGATCATCCTTGACATGAGAATAAGCATTGACTGTATCTGCCTGGGTAACAATGTACAAATCACGCCCGCGGGCCAGGAGCAAGTTGGCGCGTGTAAACGGTTCAAGATGCCCAGCTTTACGTGACCTTGGTTTGCGTACGCCTTTAGCGATAGCACGAATCTTGCCCAACTCGCGCGTAAATAACCCTAAGAGACGGTCAGCCTCACCCCAGTCGTTGTGTCGGATAACGATGGCTTCAACGCGAAATGAGCGTTCTCGAGATGGCATAGCTGGATTATACATCAGCTCGGGGATATCCGTTTTCGGATGTTTTAGTAGTTGCAAAGAACGTCATGAGAACAAGTTTTATACAAATTATAAAGATTATAGGTACATTAGAAGCTGTCTTGACGCTCTACTCACCACGATGGTATGATGAAGACATGTATTTGCGCGGAAATAAATGGAGTATGACCCGTCGCCCCAAAAAGCGCCCGAATCCCTGGCGTATCATGTTCCTTGTGATTCTTATCGGGATTGCCCTGTACTTCAGTCAGGTGGTGGTGCCAGCCACACCGCCTTTGTTCATACCCACCCCCACACCGACGCGCAATCCCGAATCTTTTGTCAACGAAGCCGAACAATTTTTCCAGGCAGGCAAACTGACTCAGGCCATATCTTCTTATCAAGAGGCGATTGTCGCAGATCCGAACAACCCAGCGAATTACGTCACACTGGCTCGCATCCAGATATTAGCCGGCGAGTATGAGAAGGCGATTGAAAATGCGCAAAATGCCCTTCTGAAGAACCCGAATAACCCCTTGGCACATGCTGTGTTGGGCTGGGCTTTGAGTTACACAGGCGACTACCTCGCCGCACAGGCTTCCGTGAAACATGCCTTAGAACTAGACCCGAATAGCGCCTTGGCACACGCCTACCTTGCTGAAATCCTGATCAACCAGGGGAACTTCGAGGATTTTGAACAAGCTGTAGCTGAATCAAGGCTCGCCCGAGATCTTGATCCTACGTCAATAGATGTCCACCGCGCGCGTGGTCTGGTTTTGATGAATTCCGGTAGCGATAACATCGATGAGGCGATTCGTGAATTTGAATCAGCTATCGCCATCAACGATAAAATTTCCGATTTACACCTATACCTTGGATTTGCCTACAGGCTCAAAGGGGATAACGACCTGGCGGTAAACGAGTTGTTGACGGCTTATGCTTTAAGCCCGAAAGATCCGGACATCCCAACCGAGATCGCATTCGCTTATGCCAACGAGGGCCAATTTGGTAAAGCCGCTCAATTCGCTGAGGATGCTGCTAATATTATTCCCTCGAATCCTAAATTACACGGCAACCTAGGGATAATGTATTACCGCAGCAGTGAATTGGGCAAAGCCATCCCCGAATTAGCTCTGGCTGTCCGGGGAGGGACTACCATCGAAGGTGTAGCTGTTGAAGGTCTGCCTCTGGACTATGGCAAATCCGCAGAATACTATTGGTTTTACGGTTTTGCCTTGGCAAAAAGTAATCGTTGCGCTGATGCAGTGCCCATCTTCCAGGCGTTGTTGAGCGGCGTACCAGATTACGAACTTGCGGTTGACAACGCCCAAGCTGGGTTGGAGTTGTGTCTGGCTAGCCTGAATACACCTACCCCCAGGAGCGTGGCCACACCCACACCATAAGATGTCTCAGTAAACCAAGGATAACACATGCAGTTGTGACCAGTATGCCTGGCATACTGGTCACAACCCTCGAAGCGCTTGTAATTATGGAACGCGAACTCAAGGGCAAACGCCCAAATTTCCGCCCTGCCAAATCGGGCTTTAATATATATCGTTTTATGGTCCTGGTCGGTCTTATCCTGGGGGGCATTTGGCTATTGCTCTCCATCGAACGTGGACAGGTGGAGCCTCTTTTTAAGCCGACCCCTACACCGACCCGTACAGCGGATTCCTACATAATGGAGGCCCAGGCGTATTTCCAGGCAGGCAAATTGGATGCCCCTGACCCTCCTGCGCCCGCACCGCCTATACCTGATGCCATTGACACTTATCAACGTGCATTGGAGAGTGATCCCACGAACGCTGTGGCGTGGGCAGAGAAAGCACGCATCCAGACCTACTCCATCACAATGCTCAGTAATGATGCCGATCGGCGTGCTCGATTGCGTGAGGCGCTGGACTCGGTTGACAAGGCCGTAGAACTGAATCCGGATGATAGCACCATCCGCGCCATCCGTTCTTTTGTTTTGGATTGGAACGCTTCTTATGCAGCGGGAGATGAGAGACAACGGTTGCTGAAGGATGCGGAAAGTGAAGCCGTGTTTGCTTACCAACTCGATCCTGACAACGCCTTAGCCCTGGCATTTTACGCCGAGGTCTTGTTAGACCAGCAAAAGTGGTCACAGGCCGAGCAATATGCAGCCCAAGCTGTATCGCTTGCCCCAGACTTGATGGATACGCACCGGGTCTACGCCACTGTTATGGAGTCCACTGGTTTTTATAATAGTGCAATTAAAGGATATCTCCAGGCAGCTGTAATCAATCCCAACCTTACATTTCTTTATGTATATACTGGCAGGAATTACCTGCGCCTGCGGTTGTATGAACAGGCTCTGGAATATTACGACAAAGCGGCCAGCATTAATGATCAATTGGGTGTCGGAAATCCAATCCCGAATCTCGAAATTGCCAAAACTTACTCGCAACAAGGCGAATTTTTTGTCGCAGCACGCAACGCCAAAAAAGCTTTAAGCTTTGATCCAACCAACGCCAATACCTACGGTCAATTGGGCATCATTTATATCAAGTCACGCAATTATGAAGGTGCATTGCCGACACTAAAATGCGCTGTAGTCGGATGTTCTGCAGAAGAGAATGAGGTCGCTAAAGAGCTAGTCAGTCGAGATTTATTAACAGATGCTGTGCCTGTGGATGGCTTACCGCTTACCAACCTGACAGTGGCTTATTATTATGTTGAGTATGGCACCGTGCTGGCTTTCCTCAGCCGAGAGAACCAGAATTATTGTGCAGAAGCAATGTCTATTTTGAGTGAAGTTCGTGCCAACTTTTCAGATGATCCGATTTTGATGGAGATTGTGGCAGACAGTGAAGGTATTTGTAGTCAGCTAGCCGGTTCAACTGGCGGGTAAGGCCTTGCCCGGCCTCGTTCAGGGGGAAACAAATATCAGAATTTTGTTAATATCCAGTCGAAACCCTTGACTTCCCACAGAAAACTCGGTATGATTCAGGCACAAGTTAGCACTCTAGGGATACGAGTGCTAACTTGTAATCATGTAAATCATATCCCAAAACTATTTTTATGGAGGATGTATGTCAATATCACTTAAACCCCTCGGAAACCGTGTAGTGGTCGAGCCCATTGAGGAAGAAGAAATCACCACTGGCGGTATTGTACTTCCCGAAACAGCCAAAGAAAAACCCCAGAAAGGGACCGTATTGTCAGTCGGCCCTGGCGAACGCGACGATGATGGAAAGCGCATCCCACTTGATGTAGCTCTAGATGATGTTGTTTTGTACGCCAAGTATTCTGGCACCGAGATCAAAATCGAAGGCAAGAAGTTGCTCATCCTGAGAGAGAGTGATCTCTTAGCCATCGTCGAATCCAAATAGTCCACCTTTGAAATTATAAGTTAAGGAGTAAAAATTCTATGACAGCCAAACAAATGGTATTTTCGGAAGAAGCTCGCCGTCAACTTCAACGCGGCATGGATCTTCTGGCCAACGCAGTAGCCACAACTTTGGGCCCTAAGGGTCGCAATGTAGCCATTGACCGCAAGTTCGGTTCTCCCACGATCACGCACGACGGCGTGACTGTTGCCAAGGAAATTGAGCTGGAAGACCCGTTTGAAAATATGGGCGCACAATTGCTCAAAGAAGCCGCCACCAAGACCAACGACATCGCCGGCGATGGCACCACCACCTCCACGGTGTTGGCGCATTCTGTCGTTACTGATGGAATGAAAAACCTGGCCGCAGGCTTCAACCCTATGCTTCTCAAACGTGGCATTGAGGCCGCCAGCAAGGCCGTAGCTGATAAGATCAGCGAACAGTCCATTGAACTTACTACTAAAGATGAAATTGCTAATGTCGCTTCAATTTCAGCTCAGGATCGCAAAATTGGCGAACTTATCGCCGAAGTGATGGACAAGGTCGGCAAAGACGGTGTTATCACTGTAGAAGAATCCAAAGGATTGGAGTTTGAAACCGAATACGTTGAAGGTATGCAATTTGACCGTGGTTACATCTCCCCTTATTTCATCACCGACCCAGAGCAAATGGAAGCCGCTGTTGACGACGCTTATCTCCTGATTCACGATAAGAAAATCTCCGCTGCTCAGGACATTGTTCCCTTACTCGAGAAACTGGTACAGGTTGGCAAGCGTGAACTTGTCATCATCGCTGAAGATATTGATGGTGAGGCTTTGGCAACACTTGTATTGAATAAACTGCGTGGTATGCTAAATGTCATAGCTGTCAAAGCTCCCGGCTTCGGCGACCGCCGCAAGGCTATGTTGCAGGACATCGCCGTCTTGACTGGCGCAACCGTGATCTCTGAAGAGACCGGCCGCAAATTGGACAGCGCCACATTGGAAGACATGGGCCGTGCCGAGAAAGTCATTGTCAACAAGGACGATACTACAATCATCGGTGGCAAAGGTGAGACTGCCCAGATTAAGGGCCGCATCGAGCAAATCCGTGTAGAGATCGACCGCAGCACTAGCGATTACGACAGTGAGAAACTGCAAGAACGTCTGGCTAAACTCTCCGGTGGCGTTGCTATCATTCGTGTTGGGGCTGCAACAGAGACCGAGTTGAAAGAAAAGAAGCATCGCGTGGAAGATGCCCTTTCGGCTACTCGCGCGGCTGTGGAAGAAGGCATTGTTCCCGGTGGTGGTGTTGCTTTGATCAACGCTATGGCTGCCCTGGACGACCTGACCATGGATAATGATGACGCCCAGGTCGGTGTGAACATCGTCCGCAACTCTTTGGAAAACCCCATGCGCAAGATCGCCCAAAACGCGGGTAAAGATGGCGCTGTTATCCTGGAAGCCGTTCGCCGCGAGCAGGAAGCGCAGGGAAATATGAACATTGGCTATAATGTCCTCTCAGAAAAATTCGTTGATATGGTCGAAGATGGTGTAATTGACCCGGCGAAAGTGACCCGTGGTGCTTTGGAAAATGCAGCTTCTATCGCTGCCATGATCCTGACCACCGAGGCTCTGATCACTGACATTCCTGAAGAAGAAAAACCGATGGCACCTCCAATGCCGGAATACTAAAATTAGGACGCGATATTGTCCTCTTTTGGGTGGGGGCCGAAAGCTTACTTCGGCCTCCGCCTAGGTTTAATCGCTTTGACAAATTCATTCTGACATGCTACAATTTTTTGCGTAAGCAAGGAAGTGTTCGCCCGGCCGGTGATCCGGCCCGAAAAAGTTACATTGAACATATACCAGAAGGAGGGGTGGAAACTCCTTCACTGCCGTTTCAAGAAGTAACTACGAGCCCCGGTCGGAAAACCCTGCCGGGGTACGTTATTATTTGTGTCATTATTCTAAAAGTAACTGGTCTCCCTATCCCTGAGGCTGGGGAGTTAATTCAAAAAATCTTTCAGAGACACCAGACGTTTCATTAATTAAACGGAAGCCTGGACTCTGATAAATATAGGTAAAGTGAAAAACTATGAAAAATAAACAAAATTATGGTGCGAAGTTCCGCATCACACCCCTAGGAGGTCTGGGGGAAGTTGGTAAGAATATGATGGCTTATGAATACGGTGAGAATATCCTCATCGTAGACACAGGCATCATGTTCCCGGAAAACGATATGTTGGGAATTGACTACATCATCCCCGACTTTCAATATTTAATAGATAACCGGCATAAGGTGCGTGGCATAATCGTCACCCACGGGCACGAGGACCATACAGGGGCAATCAACCATGTGCTGGAACAGATTAATGTGCCCATATATGCCACGCCACTGACGCGTGGTTTGTTGGAAGTTAAGTTATCCCGTGGAAAACTTCTAGACAAAGCCCAACTAAATACGGTACAAGCAGGTGAAACCGTACAAATCGGACCGTTCAAAGTGGAGTTCTTCCATGTCTGTCATTCTATCCCCGATGGTGTGGGTTTGGGCATAACCACCCCTGCCGGATTGGTTGTGCACACTGGAGACTACAAGTTCGATCATACTCCCGTGGACAACTGGCCTACCGATTATGCCAAGCTAGCTGAATTCTCAGGGCGCGGCGTCCTGGCCTTGCTGGCCGATTCTACCAATGCCGATGAGCCAGGCTGGACACCTTCAGAACGGGTTATTGACCCGGCCTTTGATGAGGTCTTCCGTACAGCAAAAGGTCGCATCATTGTAGCCAGTTTTGCTTCCCTGATTTCTCGTATGCAGCAAGTCGTCAACGCGGCAAATCGTCATGGACGTAAAATAGCCTTTGCGGGTATGAGCATGGTGGAAAACGCCAAAATGGCTCGCAAATTGGGCTATTTGAATATACCGGATGGTCTGCTGGTCAGTATTGACCAAGCCCTTAAAATGAGACCGAGAGAAGTAACCCTGATGTCCACTGGAACGCAGGGAGAGCCATCTTCGATCATGGGACGCCTGTCCACAGGAACCAATCGTCAATTCGATATCATACCCGGCGATACGATCATTCTCTCCTCGCACCCGATCCCAGGCAATGAAGAAAGTGTCAACCGCACGATCAACCGCCTTTTCCGCCGCGGGGCTAATGTTGTTTATGAATCGATTGCCCCAGTGCATGTTTCAGGACATGCCAGTCAAGAGGAGATGAAGTTGCTACTTCACCTGGTCAAACCGGAATTCTTCATCCCCATTCACGGCGAATTACGGCACCTGAAACAGCATGCGTCAATGGCAAAAGAAATTGGCATTCCTGAAGAGCGCATCGCAGTCATTGAAAACGGTCAAGTAGTCGATTTTGAAGACGGGGAGATGCATATTGGGGAACGTATCCCGGGTAGGTATATCTTTGTGGATGGTGCTGGTGTTGGAGAAATCGGCCCGAGCGTCGTGCGCGAACGCGAAGTACTGGCTAGGGATGGCTTTGTCCTGGTCAATTTAACATTAGATCGCCAGGGTTGCCGCCTGGTCGAAGAACCGGAAATCATCACACGCGGCTTTGTTTACGCTCGTGAAGCAGAAGAACTGTTAGAAGCCACGCGCCAATTGGTGGTAGATGCAGTGAACTGCGCCAGTAATGGCAAACTGCAAAAGGATTTAGAACAAACCTTAAAATCGTTCTTTTATAGCAAAACAAAACGCCGCCCAATGATATTTGTAACCATGAGCCAGGCGTAATTTAATGCTGGTATATGAGTTGGGGCAGGTCTAAAGCCTGCCCCAATGATATTAATACACTACAGAGCAACCCATATCAATAAATATCCCACTCCCCTTCTTGCCACCCGTAGCGTCCACGCAAAGGCACAAAAGCCACAGGGACCAGGGATTCGCTGGTGTACTCAGAACCGCGACGTTCCCAGCGCTCAAGGACTTGACCCAATCTGCCACCAACAGGTAAAACTAAGCGACCACCATCATCTA
>DAOVXM010000442.1 GCA_030636125.1 Chloroflexota bacterium
CCGATAGCCTCTTTCTGATCTGGGATGACGACAGTGGCCAGGGTTTATCGGCTGCTTTCTCGTTCCCTGTGCCGACCGACGGTGATTACCGCCTGGTCCTCAGCAACGCCCTTTCCCGGCTGGGTCAGTCTACTTTTGGCGACTACGAGCTCCTGATCGGCCTGAATGCACCAGAGGTATTGACTGGGGAAGCCGAGTCCACCGGGGATACGATTGCTGTGTTGGACCTGGAAGCCTCGTCACCAGTGGTCGAGGTTGAAGAATATCAAGGCACCATCACGGTTGAAAACCCGCAACAAACGCTGGATCTGCACGAGGTCCATGTAGGAGATACGCTGACCATCTTTGTGGAAGCCACCTCGGGTGACCTGCATCCGCAAGTGGTGTTGATTAACTACGCCGACAAGCCAGTGCGCACCGCCAACCTGAACGGTCAGGAGACGAGCGCTTCATTAGAATACACCGTGGAAGATAGAGGCCGCGGTTGGGCGGTGAAAATTGCGGGCTGCTGCGGTGAGCAGGGCAGCACCGGCGACTATCGCTTGCTGGTGGGTGTCAACGCCCCGGACGTATTGACAGGCGAGGCGAAGCATACTGATAATATCGTCATCAAAGAGCCGATCCCGGTGCAGATCGGGGTCAAAATGCAGCAGATCGTCGAGGTGGATGAGCAGAATGAGTTCTTTACGGCTGTTGCCAGCCTGCAGATGGAGTGGACTGACCCCGCCCTGGCCTTCAGCCCGGATAGCTGCGACTGTGTCTTCAAGATATACACCGACCAGGATTTCACCAAATTTCTCGCCGATACTGAGGGTCACTTCCCCGACTTTACTATCTTCAACCAGCAGGGCAATCGTTGGACCCAGAACCGGGTCGCTGTGATCCACCAGGACGGTCACGCCATCTATTTTGAGCGCTTCTCCACCAACCTGCAGGTGGACTTTGATTTTAGCCAGTATCCTTTCGATGATGAGGAGTTCTTGATCCAGATCGACGCCATCTTTCCCGAGAACTTTTACTACTTCACCGACCTGGAGGGCTACAGCGAGATCAGCGCCGAACATGGGGTGGATGAATTTGTCATCGGCGACTTTCAAACCGACGTGATCAGCGTGCAAGCCAGCACCCAGGCCACCACCTCTCGTTTCACCTTTCGTTTCGGAGGCCCGCGGCATCTGGACTACTATCTGTTCCAGATTTTTATACCGCTCCTGTTGATCATGGCCGTGTCGTGGGTCACCTTTTTCCTGCGCGATTATGGGCGGCGGATCGAGGTCGCCAGCGCCAATATGTTTGTGTTTATCGCCTTCAGCTTCAGCCTGGCAGACAACTACCCCCGCCTGGGTTATATGACCCTGCTCGATGCTGTCATGCTTCTAACCTTTGTCATCAACGCCCTGTTGGTGGTCTACAATGTCTGGCTGCGACGGTTGGAGATGAACGAACAGGCCGAGCTGGCCAACCGCATCGACAGCGTCTTGGACTGGGTCTATCCTATCTCGATTGTCGGCGCGGTTGTAGTTTTGTATCTGATCTTTTTCTAGGGATTGCAGGTGGTCGATTTTTATGAGACGCACAGCGAAAGCCGGAAGGTTCTGTGGCTGAGCCATAAATCGAGTAGAATTGGGGATAACTACTGCAGTTGGGCCTAAATGCATCGGCGGTTTCTGTTATCTCCTGCCCAACTGCTTAAAGTGTTGCGCCATTATTTCCAAACTATCGAGTCACTTTCGCCGCGCAACACTACACACCGGGCAGGTCTTAAGAGTACACAGGAGAAGTGTGAACCATGTTGCGTAACCTCATCGCTAGTGCCCCTTCCGGAGAGATCATCCTGGAGTGGATCGAGAGTGCCGCCTTAGCCATCGAAATTCTGGCCGTAGTGATCATTGTGGTAGCCATTTTCTTTGCCACGCTGCGTTATACATACCAGATCGCCTTCAAACGGAAACACATGGACCGTTACTATAAGCAGCTCAAAGTTAGCTTGGGCAAATCCCTGCTGTTGGGCCTGGAGATCCTGGTGGCGGCTGACATCGTGCGCACCGTAGCCTTAGAAGCCACTTTACAGAGCGTGATGGTTCTGGGCATCCTGGTGCTCATCCGTACCTTCCTGAGCTGGGCGCTGGTGGTGGAGATCGAAGGTCGCTGGCCCTGGCAACCAGCACATAACTCTGAACCGATAGATTATAAGCCTGACTAACGCTGAGCATTAAGTTATATGACCTGTCTATGCTGGTTGGTTTTTCCCCTGTTTTTATCAAGTAAATCAAGTATGGTTATTATGGCAGCTGCCTTCTACGGAGGGGGTTATGCGTTCTGTTAATATGGGATTTTGGATTACATTGGCACGAGCAACCTTTGCCCTGAGCCTGGGTGTGGCGCTGCTCCTCCAGACCGAGAAGATTCGACCCGTGCTGGCTAACTTCATGGGCATTTACTGGTTGCTCAGTGGCGTATTAAGTTTGCGCTGGGGGCTTCGTGGCGAAAGATCCAGAGGGCTACCGCTGCTGGCGGGTGTCATCGGTGTCCTGGCGGGCCTGGCTATGTTGGGGCGTTTTGGCGCCAGCCGTTACATTGCAGAAGAGATTTTTATCTTCGTGCTGGGGGCTGTTCTGGTATTAACCGGGGTTATGCATATTTTTGGTGGATTCAAAACGGATGCCAATCGACGCCGGGAGAGGCATTGGTTGGGTGTTTTACTGGGGGTTTTTGAGGTCGTATTAGGCGTTCTGCTGGTACTTGTCCCCCTGGACCAAGGGTCTAATGTTTATTACGCAGCCAGCGTTTGGGCTTTGCTGGGCGGTTTGATTCTGATCAGCGACGCGCTGGCCGCACGTAGAAGACACGCGCAGGCTGTCGACCAAGAGTAAATATCGCCTGCGGTTTGGACACACGAGTCCATCGCGTTGACCCGTTTTCTGAAAAACGCTCCCAAACCTGATGCCAAGACATCCAGGATGCTAAGAGTGAACTCCATTTTTGTTAGATTGACCCTCCCCCAGGTTTTATAGTACAATCCCATGTCGGACTCCCGACCGACCGTCGGTCGAGAGTATAGGAGATTCAGAGAAGCGGATGACCAGAATTGTGAAGGAATATAACGTACGCTACAATGAAATCCTGGATTGCGCCCAAAACTTTTTTTTCACTCAAGGCTACGAGCAGACCTCCATCCAAATGATTATCGATGAGGTTGGCATTGCCAAGGGCACGTTTTACCATTACTTTCGTTCGAAAGAAGAGCTTTTAGATGGGGTGATCGAGCGGATGCTCTACCAGACCCTGGAGGTGCTTGCCCCTATCGTGGAAGATGAGCAACTAGATAGTTTAGAGAAATTCAATCAATTTGTAAACTATCTCAGCGACTGGAAGCTGGAAAATATTACCTTTTTCAAAGAG
>DAOVXM010000168.1 GCA_030636125.1 Chloroflexota bacterium
AGTACGAAACTCACTTTGCTTTGGGATATTTAATGGTGAAAAGCAAATTGGATTCGCCCGCGTTGTTTCGGATTTTGTAACATTTGCCTTTCTGGCAGATGTATTTATCCTAGAGGAATATAGGGGACGAGGTCTATCAAAGTGGCTACTTGAATTCATTTTGGACCACCCTGATTTACATGGATTGCGACGCTGGATGCTGGCGACACGCGATGCCCATGGATTATATGCTAAATTTGGATTCCAGCCTCTTTCACATCCGGAGCGGCTAATGGAAATTCATCAACCTGATATTTACAGATGATCGTAAAGTCTTATATGATTTTTCACCTACAAAAAATTATTGGAGACCAACCATGAAAACTCGAGTATTCTTTACTGTTATGATTTTTAGTTTTACGCTTATAACTCCCCTCTATGCGGTTCCCGCGGCTCCTCTCACTGATGTTGAATTTCCAGATGAATGGGAATCGGTCGCCAATGGTATCGATTACCAAATATTTCATTTGACGAATCCTAGACCGATCAATATATTTGTTGCCAGAATGGAGCGAGTAAATCCTGACCTAGCGATTGATACCAGTATAGCTCAAGGGAAATTGTCCGGCGGTAGAGAGACGATCAGTGATATGGCTTCACGCTACGATCAGGCCATAAATTATTGGGGGCAGTCCTGGGGTTCGCGCAATAATGTAGTTGTGGCGATCAATGGTTATTATTTCGATCCGGATGGAACAATCTGGAGCGGTTTGGTAAATTCAGGTTGGTACTCCAAACGTTTCAGCGATTATGTGGGAGACGCCGGTTTTGCCTGGGGGGTGAGTGGTAAAGCCTATATTGGGGATTGTGTCTATCATAAATCTAGCAAGCAATTTATTACCTTCAAGAAAACCGGATACACGCCAAATTTTCAAGAGATAAACGTTCCCCGCTCCGAAATCGATCCAGAAAAAATTATCCTCTACACGCCCCAGTATGACTCAGACACCAACACAGTCTCAACCAAAGATGAACCAATATTAGAGATCTTGGTAGAAATGCAGCGCCCAAACTTGATATTACCTGCTCCTGCTACGGCAGACGGTTATATAAGAGACATCCGGGATAAACAAGGTTCGACTCAATTACCATTTGATCATGTGGTCCTATCCGTGTGGGGTGATGTGCGTGCAACAATTTTGGAGAAGATAGCGATTGGTGAAATCGAGGTGGGGGATGAGATTGGAATCACTCAAGAAATTACCGATTGTGCCAAATCGACACAAAATGACTGGACGAAAACCTATGCCAGCATCGGTGGTGATTATCATTTTCTTAATGATGGTGATGTTCGGACGGATTACGGAAATCCTGATGCTTATGTGGCGAACTCTCGTACTGCGGTCGCCTTCAACGATAATTATATTTTCTTCGTTGTAGTAGATGCCTTTGATCCTGGCGTAAGTATGGGCATAAAGATAGTTGAATTAGGAGGGTTTTTACGGGATCAACCTGAGATACAAGCGACAGATGCTGTCACGCAAGATAGTGGAGGTTCTTCAACGATGGTAATTAATGGAGAAGTGGTAAATAATACCTATTGTAATTTCACCCGGAACTGTGGAACAGAAATTGATTTAGAGGGATCTGTCCAACTTGATATCATTGGTGAGGAAGAATTAGAAATATTGTATGGAAAGGAATGGGATGATAGTGCGGGTATCCTAGAGCCACTGGTAGGAAACGGCGTGATGATGGTTGCGGTAGAGCCATTCGAGCAATCAACAACCTTTGAATCAGGCTGGTATGCGAGATCAACAGAGGCGACTAATGTGCGTTTGGGTCCAGGCAGCAACTATTCATCCTTGGGGATTATTCAAGAAGGAACGACGGGCATTATCCTG
This sequence comes from Chloroflexota bacterium, assembly GCA_030636125.1. The sequence goes on from DAOVXM010000168.1 coordinate 1,884, forward strand.
GATCATATGAACAAGTTGAATGGAGTATGGGCAAAGAGTTCGGTTTCATCGAATTCGTATTGGTGGAAAGGTGAATTTGGTAATATGGTCGGATGGGTTAAAGAAGAAACCCTTTTTGGTTGGGATAACGTTGGAAGCATTAAAACTTATCTGCCATCTGTGTCTCGCTGATTATGATAAACTCGCTTCCGGTTGGCAAATTACCCCAGGATCTGTTAGGTAGACTTCTGGAAAAGAGGCCTATCAAAGACGAGCGGATTATCCTCGGACCTGGTGTTGGCATGGATTGTGCGGTTATCGATAATGGCCCCTCCTGCCTGGTATTTAAATCTGATCCGATTACATTTGCGACGGATGAACTCGGTTGGTACGCAGTTCAAATAAATACCAATGATATCGTTACGACAGGAGCGCTGCCGCGTTGGCTCTTGATGACCTTACTCCTACCTGAAGAAGTAACATCTACCGAATTGGTGGAGGAGATATTCGAACAGGTATATCGCGCATCTGATGAGATCGGGATTGTTGTCATTGGTGGACACACCGAAATCACCTATGGCTTAAATCGACCGATAATCGTGGTCACTTTGGTGGGGGAAGTAAATCGTGAGGATTTGATCACACCACGCGGTTGCAGCCCTGGTGACTACCTGTTGCTGACCAAAGGCGTTCCTATCGAGGGGACAACCATACTTGCTAGAGAATTCCCCGAGCGATTAAGTAAGCACTTGACTAGGGACGAATTGTCACGAGCTAGAAATTTTTTAAAGGATCCTGGAATAAGTGTCTTGCGAGACGCTCAGATTGCGATCTCAGCGGGGAAGATCACTGCTATGCATGATCCCACAGAAGGAGGTATAGCCGCGGCTTTATGGGAATTGGCAGCGGCGAGTAGCAGAACATTCGTGATCGATCCCTATGCCATATCGATACCATCTTTATCTGGGAAAGTATGCCAGGCATTAAAAATCGATCCATTTTCTACTATCGCCTCTGGGGCTCTACTGATGTCGGTCCGTAATGAGGATGCTAAGTATGTCTGTGCTGCGTTGGAAGCAGAGGGGATTCTGTGTGCACAGATTGGATATGTAGAGGATGGACCGCCAGTGGTGTTTACTGAGGAACAAAACACACGCCGAAAAATGGTTCGCCCCACTCGCGACGAGATTGCCAGGCTGTATGAACGTTAGCTCTTTGATTGGCGATCTTTGATTAAACCCCAGACACCCAATATCAACGCGATTAGGATAAGGAAAACATTAACCCTAAAGGTGTCATCCAATGCATAGACTTGCGAGGTTGCAGGTGCGTATGTGGCTCCTCCAGCTAATGAGCCACCTGAATAGAAGAAGACGCGCGCTGACCAAATTGCTCCAAGTATGGCGATACCAGTCGTCTGTCCGAGCGTCCGGGTGATAGCAAGCAATCCTGAAACGATCCCTAAACGTTCACTCGGAGCCGTACCCATGATTGCACTATTATTTGGGGATTGAAAAATACCCATCCCGATTCCGATTGGCAGGAAACGTAACAGATAACCCATAATATTAGTATTCGTGCCTAAAGAACTCAAACTGTAGTATCCAATTAACAGGACAATCAACCCTATTACTGTAATAGGGCGCGTTCCATAGCGGTCAGAAACACTTCCGGAAATTGGCGCAGTAATACCCATTGCGATCGGAACCGCAGCGAGCAATAACCCTACTTGCCGCGTGTCGTATCCCAGGACATTTTCGAGATAAAACGGTATGAGTATTATTGTTCCGGCGATCGTTATAAATGTGAGAAAGCCAGTTAGCAGGTTAATGCTGAACAACCTGTTTTGAAACAGGCGTAAATCTACCATTGGCTGGTCAATTCGTAATTCGATTACTATGAAAATTATTAAGAAGAATAGCCAACTGCCAAACAGTAATAGAATTCGTTGGTTGCTAAAGCCACTCTGTTGGCCTAAAGTGAGAGCTGTTAATCCTGATAGAAGGCTCAGTAAGAGAGTGAGCGCCCCAAAGTAATCGAACCTTTGCCTACCGGTTGGTTTGATATCAGGCACATAGCGTATGACCATCAATGTGCCGATAATACCGACTGGCAAATTCACATAGAATATCCAACGCCACGAAAGAGCATCTATTAGGAAGCCACCAATCGTTGGACCAGCGACAATACCAATAGATACTAATGACCCACTGATGCCGAGGGCTTTGCCACGCTCACTTGGCGGGAAGGCCTCAGTTATGATTCCCATTCCCAAGGCCATTATCATCGCGGCTCCAATAGCTTGTAGTACGCGAAAAGCGATCAGCCAATATATAGTTGGAGCTAGACCGCACAAAACAGAACCGAGTGTAAAGACAATAAATCCGATGGTGTAGATCGGTTTTTTTCCAATCATATCCGCCAAGCGACCAACACTAAGAATAAGCGTTGTTATTGTCAAGAGGTAGGCAAGCACAACCCACTGAACTGTGGCGAAATCAGTGTTAAAACTCCTCACCAGAGTCGGTAGTGCGATGTTGACGATGCTCCCGTCAATGGTTGCTAAAAAGATACCCATGCCCACTGCTGCCAATACATACCACTTCAGGCTGTAATCGATGGGTTGAGTGGTAATTTCCTGGGGTTTATGGGTGGCAGTCATTAAGAAATTCCTTCTCCGTGAGCAGAATTTTTGGATTTCCATTCATAATCAAGTATTGCGTATAGCAATGTATCTTTCCATTTTCCTTTGAGCAACTCATTCTCGCGTAAATGCCCCTCTTTGCGCATGCCGATATTTTTTAGAACATGCCAAGAGGCAATATTATCAAGCAAACAGTGTGCCCAAATCCGATGGAGTTTCAACTCTCTAAAACCAAATGAAACGATTGCTTGTGCAGCTTCGGTGGCAAAACCTTTCCCCCAATAATCTGGTGCAATTTCGTAACCGATATCTGCTTCTTTGGCATCTTGACTTTTCATACGGATGCCACAATTACCAATTAACCGCTGTTGCTCTGGCAGAGTTATAGCAAGCTGAAATTTGTTGCGTGGTTGTTCACCTTGCCATTCAATAAACTGTTGGATGAACTCACGCACAGCCTGTTCTTTTCTCTCCGTCCATGGGTAATACCGCATATATTTCGGGTTGGATTGATAAACTAGGGTTTCTTTCCAATCTTGATGATTAAATTCGCGTAATAGTAGGCGCTTGGTCCGAACAATCATTGGGTTGCTAAAACTTCGACATATATCCGCTTGTTAATTTTTCCTTTGCTTTTATAATCGACTACCCGAATTCCACCAACTTCAGATGTATTTTTCACATGGGTTCCGCCATCAGCTTGTAAATCGAGGCCAACGATTTCAACAACACGGACTTCCTGGATACCTTCTGGTAACAAGTTGACCTTAGTGCGGATTAGATCAGGGATCTGGAAAGCCTGCTCACGCGGTAAGATTTTTACTTCCACCGGGCGAGTCTTAGACACCTCTAAGTTGATGGATTTTTCAATTTGGGCAACTAATTCTTTGTGCATCGTCTCGAACTCGAAATCCATGCGACCTTTTAGTGGCTCCATAGAGCCACCTGTTACGGATGCGCCATAGTCGCGGAAGATCACACCACATAATATGTGCATAGCAGTGTGCGTTCGCATAAGTTGGTAGCGCTGATCCCAATCAATCGCTCCTGATATAGTGGCTCCGACCTTGGGTAGGGGAGAATCTCCTTCGATCAAATGTAAGAGTTTGCCCCCAATATTTTTAGCTCTTTTTACGATATATTTATTACCATTTGTGGTTAGTGTACCGGTATCTGGTGGTTGTCCACCACCACCGGGATAGAAGATGGTTCGATCGAGAATCAATCCACGATTTTCCTCATCAACAGAAACAATCGTGGCATTAAAAGTTTGTAGGTAGCTATCGTTTTGGTAGAGTAGGATCGTCATGACCGTTCCTTTCTTTCATAGTGTTCAATATTTCTTAGGCGAAATAGAATAGAGTAATCAAGCCACTATTTTACCAGGTAGTTGTAGGGCATGTTCTCTTCGGATTGATATTAATAGCTGTAAAAACTGACTTTGACTGAATTTACATTATTTGTAATGCAACACACGACACACTTGAACATGGATGTTCAGATAAGTATGATTACAATATGTGTCGTGTTTTAATGAGAAGATGCGCGATGTCCCCCAAATTCTAAATATCTTCAGGTGTACTATACCGCATAAGTATCCATTGCGTCGTGATACCGAAGATACATAAAACCAGGAATGCTGTAAGTGTGCTTATGGAAGCGAATTGAAAGTTCTGGATGATAATTGTAGCTCCAATTAAGCTGGATATTATG
>DAOVXM010000353.1 GCA_030636125.1 Chloroflexota bacterium
CCTGGAAAAGAGCTTTTCCGAATACCCCAACATCCAGCCGGGGCAGGAGTTCGACGGATACGAGTAGGAGATTTTCGCTCATTGGGATCTCCTTTTCCAAGCTCCAGAGCTCGAAAAGTCTCCCTTAATTTTATCTTCCCTTTGGTCCGACTAATTCTGATACCAAACAGTGTATGTCCTAAGAAGAAATGGGATACAAAGGTATGGGATTTAAAGGAGACTTCTAGCCCTACGATCTGATTATACACAGACAGGAATTAAGTTCTGCTGACGGCGTAAGGTCATGGTTATTCGCATCATCTTTGGAAAGCTAAAATATCTGTGTCTCTTTTCCGTTTTATGCACCAAAGCCATTCATATCTATTATACTCGGAGGCGGTTCGACAATCGTATTGTTGGTGCGTTTCAAAAGCTTCGAGAAGCTGTTTTTATGATTTTTTGACTGGAGGAGATGATGACAAACCGAGATCCGTGGGTGGATGTAAAAACAATAAATGGCCTGGCTGCCGATCAGGTGATTTCCGCTCTGCAGAAGGAAATACGCCGTGGGAATACTGAAAACGCGGTGCTGCTGGCTTACGAGATGCTGACCACCAGCCCGGCAATGGAAGATTATTTATGGCAGCGCCTGATGGTGATTTCCGTAGAAGATATTGGCTTTGGCGAACCCCATGCACCGGTATTAATCAATTCGTTGTCTCAAATAAACAACGCCTTTGATCGAAGCGTGGGAGAACGGAAGCTCTTTGCGATTCATGCTGTGAGATATCTATGCGTATGCCAAAAAGACCGCTCAAGCGATGAAATGATCAACTGGGTATTGCTGGCGTCGGCGCGCGGTGAGGCTGTCGCCGAAATCCCCGATTACGCGCTAGATAAGCATACAGCCACGGGAAGGGCACTTGGGCGAGGTGACCTGCATTTTTGGGAGGTCGGCACTCACCTAAATCCTGAACTTCCAGAGCGGGATCTCACCTATCGTAATCGGATCATGCAAGTTTTGGAGGGATCTGACCGTACTGGTTAAATCGATCCAAATAAACGCTGTTCCTTGGAAACATAATAAAAAAGGGCATCACAAAAAGTGCCAGCAACATGATGATATAAGCGGCGGGGTATCTTTACAATAAAGTAAAACCGCGCTTAGCCATGGCGACGCATGTCCCTAACGATGAGTATTCAAATGCTGAAGCACTCGCCGAATTACGCGAACATTGGAAAGGGCCTTTCCACTTTGGTTTTGATTTGGTCGTTGCCAACATCAACAAGGACAAGCTTTGGGGACGCGAGGGGATTGTATCGGATTTCCCCAACAGTAAACTGCCGCAGTTTGATCTGTCTTCGGGCTATCTGAATGTGCCACTGCCGCGTAACAAGCGAGAAGGTATTCAGGAGCAGTTTATTCGGGACGCCCAGATTCCGCCGGAGAAATATTATCCCAAAGGGTATCACCCCGTACTTCTTGAAGAGTGGTCAGTCGATGGCGATATTCAAGCCGCGGTGGGATTTTTGTCCGAAGATTTCATAGCTAGTGTGAGCGAGAACTACAATCGCAAAGAAGGATTGAGAAAAGCGCACGAAGACAAAGCTGAGTAAACTTGCTTTAGACTTCGCTGAGCGAGCAGTCCGACTTGGAGCTCAAAGCTTGGAATAATTACCAGGCCTCGAACCCAAATTGTGGCCATTGGTGCCCCCGGGAGCATCGACTCGGAGGCGCTGACAGCACAATTCGAGGCGTGCCTCAGCGAGAACGGGGTGATCTAGCCTTGCGAGGGTAACGAAACAAGCTATTCTGTTTAAGTCAATTTCATGGTGTTTGGGAAGCGCGAGGCTAGTCGTCAAAACAACCTTCGCTCAGACGACTTCTGATGCATCAACCCCCAACAGCACTCCATTCCCTGAAGGATCACGCAAAAACAAACCTTCTTCGCGTTCTTCCAGCGAATATCCGGCCTGGCGTGCCTGGTTAGCGACTCCATCCAATTCAGCTTGAGTGGGCAAGCGGATCTCATACCAACGCAGCCCAACCGCATCCTGGGGTGGCGGCGGGGCGCCCACTCCGGCCCAGGTGTTCACACCAAGATGGTGGTATCCCCCCGCGGAGAGGAAAGCAGCGCTCGGTCCGTAGCGCAGCATCAGGTCAAAGCCCAATACGTCACGATAGAAGCTCTCTGCCTCGGGAATATCTCTCACATGCAGGTGAATATGTCCGATGACGGTCTTAGGGTGCAGGCCGCTCCAGGGCTCATCATGCCCCTCGAGCTCAGCAAGCAGACCGTCGAGATCAAGCGGGTCGGTAGCCATACGCAAACGCCCATCCTCTTGGCGCCATTGATCGCGGGGACGGTCGCGGTAAATCTCGATCCCATTACCATCCGGGTCGGGCAGATAGATGGCTTCGCTGACCAGATGATCGGCAAAGCCCTGTACGGGTGTCTGTGTCTCCAGGATGTTCTTGAGCGAGAATGCCAATTGGGTTCGTGAAGGCACCAGCACGGCAAAATGGTATAGACCGGTCCTGCCAGGCGCCTGGCGAGCACCAGGCTGTTCGAGGAGCTCCAGTAAATCCGGACCGCCTGCACCGAGTGATGCCCTGCCATTCTCACGATGGTGTATGCTTAAGCCTAATACGCTCTGGTAAAAATCCAGGGAACGCTTGAGATCGCCCACTGTCAGGCTGACCTGGCCAATTCTTGTGTTGGGGTGGATGGTGTTCGTCATATAATCATCTTCCAAAGGGTCACTAGTGCTTTGTCAAGGATGAAAATTTCATTCGATATCCTGGTTACGATATTCTTGACAAAGCTTAAAGTGTTCCGTCCTTGATCTAGTCTTTCTTAACAATCACGCTTGACGGAACACTAGTCGACGACTGCTGCTTCAACAGATAAAACTGGCGGCAGGTAATCGGCCATCAATTCCCACGTATCTCCCGAATCACGGCTGTAGAAGACCTGCCCTGTGCTGGTTCCGACGTAAAGCCCGGCATCATCGCAAGTATCCACCGCCATAGCCTCACGCAGCACAACCAGGTAAGCGCGTTCAGGTAGACCATTACTCAAACGCTTCCAGGTATCCCCCCCATCCCGGCTGCGCCACACGGCAAAGCGGCCATCAACACTCAGGCGGTAATCATCGCTCTCTTCCAGCACGACGTAAATGGTATTGGGGTCGTGGGGATGAACAGCGATAGGGAAGCCAAAGCGGCTGGGCAGTTTCCCCTCGCCGATATCGATCCAATCTTCACCAGCGTTGTCGCTACGATACACCCCACAATGGTTTTGCTGGTAAAGCACATTCGGCTGGCTGGGATGCATGGCGATCTTGTGCACACACTGTCCAAACTCTGGGAACTTGTCCGGCAGGAAATCGGCGCGTACGTTTTTATTGTGGGGGTGCCAGGTCAGACCACCGTCGTCGCTGCGATAACACCCGCCGGTAGATACGGCCACATACATACGCTGTTGGTCCGCCGGGTCCAGGATGATGGTATGCAGGCACAACCCACCCGCTCCCGGGTACCATAAAGAGCGGTGAGGGTGATCGAACAAGCCCTCGTTGACCGTCCACGTCTCGCCACGATCCGTAGATTTGAAAAGTGCAGCCGGTTCGACCCCAGCATACAACACACCCGGCTCGTCTACGCGTCCAGGTGCGATATGCCAAATCTTATTGATCTGCTCCGGAGTTGATAAGACAGTTTTGGCATCACCTGCAGCATCGCGCGCCTCGTCTGGAGTGCCTAGCGGACGACCCGACTTGGATGGGCGTGAGAAAGCTGGTACACCACGCGCTTGCGTCCAGGTCAAACCAAAATCGTCGGAATAATGCGTGCTGGGACCATACACATCGTGTACGGTGGCCGCATGCAGGCGTTGGTCACGCGGGTCAAGCTGCATATGCATCACGTTCCAGCTTTTGAATTGCAGGTCGCCAACCTGCCATTTCTTGCGCTCACGATCGCTAGTGAATATGAATCCGCCCTTGCGCGTGCCAACGAACACCTTCACCTGGGCGCTCTTTGTTGATTTGTTATTCATCGCCTCCTCCTACCAATCCAGTTACAGTAAAAGAAAAATGTAGTACATATCAAATTGTACTACATTCGTCCGAA
>DAOVXM010000345.1 GCA_030636125.1 Chloroflexota bacterium
ATGGGCTTACGCTTTATGGAGAAGGGCAAGTACCTGCGCTCCTTTGTGGCTCCAGAGTCATTATTCATTGATATTATGATGAACGTTGGCATCATTTTCTACGCTGCGCAGGTTTCAGGCGATGCAGATTTACTGAATAAGGCACACCAACACTGCCTGACCACGCGCCGCTACATCGTGCGCGGCGATGGCAGCACCGCTCATGAGGGTATATTCGATCTGGAGAGCGGAGAATTCTTGCGCCAATCCACCCACCAGGGTTGGCGTGGCGACTCGGCTTGGGCGCGTGGCTTGACCTGGGCGTTATATGGTTTTGGCACAGTCTACAAGATGACTGGCGATTACCGCTATTTGAGCACCGCCCAATTATGCGCCGACTTCTACCTGGAGCATACTCCTTTTGATGAGAAAGCACCCGCTGGCCCCGGTATCCCCCCCAATGACTATGACGATCCCCGCCGCCCGGTGCTCTACGAAAGCTCTGCCGCCGCCATCGCAGCCAGTGGACTGCTGAACCTGGGAGAATTAGTACAAGATCCCATCCACGCGGCACGCTACCGCCAGGCTGCCCTGACCATTTTAGATACGCTCACTGGCCCAGAGTATCTGGCCAACGAAACCCCAGGCTGGGAGGGCATCCTCAAACACGGCATCTACCACCAGCCGAAGGATTTGGGCGTGGATGAAAGTGTCATGTGGGGCGAGTATTTCTTTGTGGAAGCCATCCATAAAGCCCTCTCTCTGGAGGATATAGACTGATGTCCGTTAAAGTTGCCCTTGTGACAGGGAGCAGCCGCGGCATCGGGCGAGGTATCGCCCTGGCTTTAGCCGAACGTGGCTGGGACATCGTCATCAATTACCGGGGCAATCGCCAGGCCGCTGAAGACACGCAGACCGCGGTTGATAATTACGGGGTCTCCAACTATGTCGTCCAAGGTGACGTGGCTGCGACAGCAGATCGTGAACGGCTGGTGGACGAGACCCTGGAGAGATTTGGACAAATCAACATGCTGGTGAATAACGCTGGCATGGGGCCGCGCCAGCGAGTGGATATGCTCCAGGTCAGCCAGGCCAGCTACGATGAGGTTTTGGCGACCAACCTTAAAGGTCCTTTCTTCCTCACGCAGCGCGTCGCCAACGAGATGATCCATTTAGTCGATTCTGGCAAGATTAGCAACCCCAAGATCGTCAACATCGGTTCGATCAGTGCTTATACCAGCAGCCCAGCGCGTGCGGAATACTGCATCAGCAAGGCAGGTATGGGAATGATGACCGCCTTGTGGGCCGACCGGCTGGCTGAATACGGGATCAATGTATACGAAATTCGTCCAGGTATCATTGAAACCGACCTGACCGCGGTCGTTAAGGATAAATACGATCGCTTGATACTGGAGCAGGGCATAACGCCCATCCGGCGTTGGGGCCAACCGGAGGACATCGGGAAAGCGGTCACAGCCATTGCGGAAGGATTATTGCCCTTCTCTACCGGGGAGGTTATCAACGTAGACGGTGGCTTTCACATCTCCCGTCTCTAATTTATCCCTCTCCGAATTTGGATAAGTAGATTATCAAATGGAACTTATTTTCCGCATCTCACACCATAGAAGGAGTAAGTTATGACGCGTGTTGTTACTTTTGGTGAGATCATGCTGCGTCTTTCACCACCGGAACATCTGCGCTTCACCCAGGCTCGCAGCTTTGACGTGATCTATGGAGGTGGTGAGTCTAACGTGGCCGTATCGCTGGCCTTCTTTGGCCTCCCGGCGGATTTTGTCACCCGTCTAACTCCAAACGACATCGGCGAAGCTTGCTTGCAATTCTTACGCCAGCACGGAGTTAGCACACAGCACATCGTGCGCGGTGGGGATCGACTGGGTATCTATTTCCTTGAGCATGGAGCTGTTCAGCGCGGCAGCAAAGTGGTTTACGACCGGGCTGGCTCTGCCCTGGCGACCATTAAGCCGGGCATGATCGACTGGAAGTCCACTTTCGAGCATGCCACCTGGTTCCACTGGACCGGGATCACCCCAGCCATCTCGGAAGGCGCGGCTGCCGCCTGCCTGGAAGCCGTGCAGGCGGCTAAAGACGCAGACTTGACCGTCTCCTGCGATTTGAACTACCGCGCCAAGCTATGGAAGTGGGGCAAACAACCCGCTGAGGTGATGCAAGAGCTGGTAGCGCTGAGCGATGTAGCTATCGGCAACGAAGAGGATGCTGCCAAAGTCTTCGGCATCCACGCGCCGGATACGGATGTCACCTCCGGCCAGCTCGATGCGGAAAAGTATCGCTATGTTTGCCAGGGGCTTTTTGAGCGTTTCCCCAATCTAGACAAGATCGCAATCACCCTGCGCGGTTCGCTCTCAGCCAGCCATAACACCTGGAGTGGGGTCTTGTGGCATAAGGGTGAATTATTCTTTGGTCCAACTTACGACATCACCCATATCGTCGACCGGGTAGGGGGTGGTGACAGTTTCGTAGCCGGACTGATATACGGCTTGCACGCTTACCCGGGCGATAACCAACGCTCACTAGATTTTGCCATCGCAGCTTCAGCGCTCAAACATACCATATTTGGCGATTTTAACCTGGCTACCGTGGCTGAGGTTGAGAAGATCATGGCAGGCGACACCTCGGGTCGTGTCAACCGTTAATCGTATTCAATATAAGTATTATGCAAATGCCGGAAAGTAACTTGAATATAAAAACGCCAACCCGGCATTTGCTAAAAGTAATTTGCGGTTTTGACACCAGATTTATTTTAAAATTCATTCCGCAAATTACTTAGAACACCATTACAGATATTAAGGATTTAATATGGCAAAGTACAGTCGCTTATACGTACTCAACACAATGATCGAAACCGGTTTGGTGCCGATCTTTTACAATAGAGATATTGAAGTTGCCACCCGAATTGTGCAAGCCTGCGCCGATGGGGGTGCGCGCACGATCGAATTTACCAACCGGGGTGACCAAGCCCATATTGTCTTTGAGGAACTGGTCAGGCGCTTCGTCGATAACGATGACATCATCCTTGGTGTGGGCTCCGTGATCGACCCCGGCACAACCTCACTCTACCTCCAGTTAGGCGCCAATTTCATCGTCAGTCCCATACTTAATCCCGAGATGGTACGTACCTGCAACCGGCGTAAAGTAGCCTGCTCGCCGGGATGCGGCACAGTTAGCGAGATTTCCCAGGCCGAAGAGCTGGGTGTAGAGATTGTCAAGATCTTTCCAGGCAGCCAGCTCGGTGGAGCCGGGTTCGTTAAGGCTGTGCGTGGACCCATACGCTGGACCCGCATTTTACCTACCGGCGGAGTTTCTCCCACGAAAGAAAATATTTACGGTTGGATCGAAGCCGGCGCAGCTTGCGTGGGAATGGGCAGCAAGTTAATCACCAAAGATTCTGTCGCGGTCGGCAACTACGAGACCATCACCGAGAATGTGCGCCAGGTTCTGACCTGGATCAAGGAAGCGCGCCGCGGCCAATCGCCAATTATGTAATTTGGGAGTTCCTTTCCATGACAAGTAGCTATCCACGTGTCGCTCGACTGCGGGATGCCGAGACCTTCCGCCAACATAATCAAAGCCTAGGAATTGAACTGCCTTTCGATGAGGAGTTGCTTTCAGGGGTAGATAGCCCTCTAGCCCAACCACACGTATTGCCAGATGGACGCCTGATCGGGAATCGCTTCTGCACCCTGCCCATGGAGGGTTGGGATGGCACTTTGGATGGCAAACCCACAGAGCAGACAATCAGGCGCTGGAAAAATTTCGGGCGCAGCGGGGCTAAATTGATTTGGGGTGGAGAAGCCGTAGCCGTGCGCCACGATGGGCGCGCCAACCCAAACCAGTTGATGATCAACTCCAATACGCTCAAAGAGCTGGAAAATTTACGGCTATCCCTGGTGGAGGAGCATGTAGCCTATCACGGTTCCAGCGACGATCTTTTCGTTGGTCTGCAGCTGACCCACTCAGGTCGTTTTAGCCGCCCCAATGAGAAGACTCGCCTGGAACCCAAGATCGTTTACCATCACCCCGTAGTTGACCAGCTATTTAACCTCTCTGAGGATTATCCTGTTCTAAACGACGGCGAAATTGAAGACTTGATCAGTGAGTATATTCGAGCCGCAAAGCAAGCACAAAGTATCGGTTTCGACTTCGTTGACATCAAACACTGCCATGGCTATATAGGTCATGAATTC
>DAOVXM010000458.1 GCA_030636125.1 Chloroflexota bacterium
CCCTATCTGGAAAGAATTAATCCAAGATGGACTGCTGGCACCGCTGACCTCGATCACTCCCAGCACTACCTCGGCGGCCCTCACGAGTCTGTGGAGCGGTCGCAGCGCCGCCGAACACGGCATTTTGGGTTACGAAATGTGGCTGAAAGAGTATGGTGTCGTGGCGAATACCATCTTGCACACCCCGATCTCTTTCGAGAACGATGCCGGTAGCCTGGCGAAAGCTGGTTTTAAACCAGGTAGTTTTATGGAGTTGCCAACCCTCGGTTCCCATTTGGCCGGCTATGGGGTGAAGAGCTATGCTTTGCAGCATAAGAGTATTGCTCGCTCGGGTCTTTCTCAAATGTTCTTCAACGATGTGGATGTACGGGCTTTTAACACTGCTGCGGACCTATGGATTAATCTGCGCCATTTGCTGGATCAGCGTCCGGCTGAGCGTATGTATGCCTGGGCTTATTGGGGAGGTGTAGACCATTTCGGGCATTTTTACGGACCCGATGATGAGCGTACCGTGGCGGAGTTCGCCATGTTCAGCGTGGTATTTGAGCAGTATTTCTTGAATTGCCTTCGTCCAGTTGAGCGAAAGGATACATTGCTTATCCTAGGCGCGGATCACGGGCAGATAAACACCTTCGAAGACCCACATTACGAGCTGCGTAACCACCCTGATCTGGTGCGGCGTTTGCATATCCTGCCATCTGGTGAAAACCGGTTGGCGTATCTGTTCGTGCGACCAGGTCAGCCTGAAGCCGTACGCGAATATATTGAACATACCTGGCCGAATCAATTCTCCCTGCTCGACACGGCGCGTGCTGTTGAAGCTGGCTTGTTCGGCTCCGGAGAGTTGCACCCGCGCTTGTTTGATAGATTGGGCGAATATATCGTTGTTGCGCGCGGGAATGCCTATCTGTGGTGGGCAGACAAAAAGAACTTTCTAATCGGTCGCCACGGTGGTCTGCATCCTGAGGAAATGCTGGTGCCTTTCCTGGCGGTGAGGTTATAAAGTAAGCGTTTATCCCCTTTTGGCAATCAACTTGACGCAGATGAATATCGCATGTGGAACGAGCTAAGGTCCCCAGGCGATATTTGGGTCTCCCCAATGGGAAATTAAGGCAACACCGTAGCCACCTGCATTTCCCTGAGCATCAGGTTGAAGCTCAAACTGGTGTTTCTCCCGTGTGAAGAGGATCCATTCGCTGCCGTTCCAGAAGGCCAACTCCAAGAGTTTGTTTGCGTGTCTGGCGCGTTCAAGATCACCTCTGGTGTAGCGGATACGCAGTTCGAAAGGAGGATCAAATTCGGTCAAGACGGTGTCGGGGTTATCTTCATCGACCAGGGCGAAATTCAGGACGAGACGCCCAGGTTTGAATCCGCCTTCTCTTCCCCTCATCTCATTAAGCGATCCCAGCGGCAGTTTAATTGTTTTAGCTTTTTTCTTTTTCTGTGCCGGTACGGTAATTGTTACCTTCTCTTCGTCAAAATTAAATTTCTTTCCTTGAACCATTACCATCTCCTTTTTTGTGTTGAACAGTATCGGGGGAAAGCTTTTCCCATCTCTCTACCGCGGCGCAATGCTCGGGTACGTTCTCAAGGTAGGATTTGCGCCAGCTTGGGTCACTTATTTTATGTGCACGTTCCATCAGTTCAGTATACCCCGCTTCAATCGCTATTTTGGCTTTTTCTGCATCGCCCATCGCTTCAAAGATATCAGCGCAAGATTTGTATAATAGGATGGGGAACTCTGTACCTTTGGCACCATGGGCTTCTAATTCTTTCCAGGTGCGATTGGCAAGCTGATTTGCCTCATCCAATTGACCAAGCACCAGAGAGCAGCGCGCCAAACCGGCTAGTGCGTCGCAGGCATAGCCGCGTACTCCACTTTCATTGAATATGCGCTGTGCATTTTTATAGTATTGACTGGCGTCCTGTGCGTCTCCGGATTCTTCTAATGTAAGTCCAAGATAGAAGCAGCCTGCCGCTAGACCAAAGTTATCGCCCATTGTTTTAAGTTCGTTTATGACCTGCTCTAACTCTTGTCGCGCTCTATTTCCATCACCGTTGCGAAAAAAAGACAACCCCAGGCTTAGACGCGTAAAAATGCTTTGATGGCGAGCGCCGATCGATTCTGCCAGTTGTATGGATTCTTCTAAGGCTTCCATTGCTGGATCATACAAGCCCATGAGAACATAGTTATAGCCCAGGTTTGAAAGTGCAATAGCCCCTCCGAGGCGTTCGTCCAGGCGATGTGTGGTCTCCACTAATTGTTTATATAGATGGGCCGCCTTGGCGATATCCCCACTTTCAGAGTAATAAACTGCCAAATTCGTGAGAACCCGTGCCATAGTGGTATCGTCTTCCAAGGTTTCAGCCAAAGCGAGAGCTTCTTTGGCGGTTAGAGCAGCAACGTTGAGCTCGCCCAGTCGGGTCTGGCTAACCACTTTCAGAGCCAGCACGAGCGCCTCCAGGCGCTGGTTACCAGCGTCTTGGGCTGCTTCAAGGGAGGCTTCATAGGACTTTAATGCTAGCCGATCATCTCCACTGATATTGACATAATAACCCTGGCGGTAGTAGGCTTCTGCCAGGCGGTTATCGTCCTTCATTTCCCGGGCTAGGGTTATTAGTGCTTCATCGTCTTGCTGGCGCGCCTCGCTCTCTCCTAACAAGCCGAGCACTTCATCCCGTCCTAATAATGCTCGCCAGCGTCGTTCTCTATCTGATGGAGGGATATATTCGAGAGCACGGTCGAAGAACCTACGCGCCTCCAAAGGTGTACCTTGGGCTTTAGCGCGTTCACCTGCGCGTGTGTACCAGTCTGCGGCTGGCATGGTTTCTCCAGACAGGGCATAATGTTCGGCGATCACCGCTGAATATTCGTCCACCCGTCCATTGGCTTGCAAGGCTTCCACCAGCCAGTCCGCTACCTGGGCGTGATAAGCCTGCCGCACCCGCTTTAGCACGGTTTCGTAAGCGACATCGCGTAACAGGCTGTTTTTAAAGGTGAATTCGTAGGTGCCTTTAATGATCGGAGTTGGATGGGGGTAGATAAGTTCGCGTTGGGAGATGGATCTTAAGACAGAAGTGGGTGGTTGTGTTTCTCCTTGCAACACCTGTATAATCGCGTCCCAGAAAATGCGCCCCACCACCGCAGCTTGTTGTAAAGTGATCTTTTCC
>DAOVXM010000371.1 GCA_030636125.1 Chloroflexota bacterium
CAATAAAAAGAAAGCAATCTTTAGCCTTTCCTAGGTGCATTGTGATTGGCGGTATAAACTCAGAAATAAAATCGACTAGAAAACCGCCAATCACTCAGCAATCAGCGGACAAAGATTCCGGGTAAATTTAAATTACTTTCCGCTGATTGCATGATCCAACCATTTCAAATAAAAAGACCACAGTCGGGAATGTACACCGGCTATGGTCATCCATAGAAAACAAAATTGCAGCCCGCTAAATGAGAAGTGCTGACATAACTATTCTCTGTAGATTGTGATTGATATATTTTAATCATCCAACCACCAACAGATCTAAAAATTTCGATGCTGCCTTAAATTTGTCTGACAAATTGAAGTTTATCAAAGAACATATAAGTTGTCAATTGTCTGACAATTAATTCGGTGTGCCATAATCACGAATATTGCCAATTTCTTGGTAAAATAACCACTGCACTTCCTTATAAATTATTTTTGGATATTAATCATGAAATCAACTTTATGGTACTTGGTTCTTTTCAGTCTTTTAACCCTGGTTATCTCTGGTTGCTCCAACAACCAAAATAGTGCACCAGCTTCCATTGAAGAATACATTAACGCTCTAGTAAACAAGGATGAAAACACATTGATTATTTATTCGTGTGCTGATTGGGAAAGTGAGGCTAAGAGCGATTTCAATTCTTTCTCAGCAGTATCGGTTTCTCTGGAGGATCTAACATGTCAGGAAACCGGTCAAGACGGAGATTACACTATTGTTTCATGCGAAGGGATAATCATTGCCAATTATGGCAACGAGGTCTTGGAAATAAATTTAGCCGACCAGAACTACTTGTCGATTTTCGAAGGGGGCGAATGGCGTATGTGCGGATACCACTAATTTGAGGTAGATTGATGCTACGTAGAATATTTTCACGCGAAAATCTATATGCCGTCTTATTATGCCTGATAATGATTTCTATTCTCATCCTGACAACAGATGACGCACCCCAGTGGATCTACCAGGGTTTTTAATATTAATCCCCTAAAGGTTCATAACCATCCCTTCTTAGATAGATGAACCTAACGCAAATCCTAGTTTTCAGCATCTTTTCGCTGCTGGTGTGTTGGTTCTCTCCACCAAGATGGCGGTGGTGGATTCTCCTCGGAAGCAGCCTGGTTGCGATCTTCTGGATGCAATCAACCACCTCAATCCGTAATCTGGATTTTTGGCTCCCCTTCGCGTCGATCAGCCTCACTGTGATCACCTGGGCGATCATCCGGCACAGACCTGGAAATAGAAAGACAACATTACTCGGTACTGCCGTTATCGTCGGAACAATCTTAGTTATAGCTTTTACCAGGTACACAGGGCCGGTTTGCTGTCTAACACCTACACGACCACCACAGCTCTTACCAGTGCTCATAGCTTTGGGTTTCATCGGGGGACTTCTAACAATTATAAATATTTTCCCAACCGGGAACAAGTTCTTTACCATTGCAGCGATCGTACTGATCATTATAGTATTCTTTGTCCTGAAAACCGAAAATCTCGCCGAGCTAGCCAGTAAATGGCTGCGCTCGTTAACCGGACAGGACTCCAGCTTGGCTAGCGTTTTCGACCTGCAATGGCTAGGCTTCTCTTTCTTAGCGCTACGTCTACTACATGCTCTACGCGATCACCAGAGTAAAAAAATTCCATCTTACTCCTTGAGCGAATTTGTTACATATGGAATCTTCTTTCCGTCATATACTGCTGGACCAATAGATCGGTCACAACGATTTATTGAAGATCTCAGAAAACCAGTTTTCACTCCTTCAGAAAATACTATTGAAGGAAGCCGGCGAATATTAATTGGGATTTTTAAAAAATTTGTACTGGCTGACGGCCTGGCGCTCTTCGCATTAAACTCACAAAATGCCGCTCAAACTACATCCACCTTCTGGCTTTGGGTCTTGCTCTATGCCTATGCCCTACGTATATATTTTGATTTTTCTGGATATACAGATGTAGCATTAGGATTAGGTAGGCTTCTTGGTGTCAAACTTCCAGAAAACTTCAATAAACCTTACCTTAAGACCAGCTTGACAGCCTTTTGGAATAGTTGGCATATTACCTTAGCTCAATGGTTTCGCGCATACTATTTCAATCCTTTCACTCGCTATCTTCGTACTCGTCCCTATAAACCACCACCATGGCTGATCATTATGATCGGTCAAATAAGTACAATGCTGTTAATCGGCCTCTGGCATGGCGTGACTTGGAACTTCTTTGCTTGGGGATTATGGCACGGGTTCGGCCTGTTCATCAACAACCGTTGGTCAACCTGGGTACGACCGTATCTCGCAAATTTAAACCACCACCCCAACCTCAAACGCACCCTTGAATTTGGCGGCTGGTTCCTGACCTTTCAATTTGTAGCCATCGGATGGGTTTGGTTCGCATTGCCTACATTAGAACTATCCTGGGCAGTGTTCCAAAAATTGTTCGGTGCATGAAGCACCTGTAAATCACATTAGAATATAAGAGAAGCACAAATTTGATTATCAATAAAAACTTTATGACTACCAATAATTCATGAACACGAATAAATCAGGTCTTCATTTCAACCGTAACGTGATCATCAAGGCAATTGTGCTGTTTTTACTGCTCAATCTCATTTTTGCATTAATTTGGCCGATTCCCTCATTAGGCAGAATATCTGCATATAATTCGATATTTCCCGGTCGCCAGCGATTACCTTATGGAGACAATCCTGAAAAAGCCTACAACTTGAGCTTATTTAACTTAGAGGCTATGTTTGCATCTCATGAAGTAACAGATGGCTTCAAGCCCCCTGGCGAGTATCGAATTTTATTGATCGGTGATTCTTCTACCTGGGGTTTCTTACTACCACCACAACAATCATTATCTGCCCAACTTAATTCGGCTGGACTTATGCTTCCTGATGGTCGGCACATACGCGCTTACAACTTGGGATATCCTGTGATGTCGTTGACCAAGGATCTTTTGATCCTTTCCTATGCGATGCGCTACCAGCCCGATATGATCGTTTGGTTATTTACCTTAGAGTCATTCCCTAAGGATAAACAATTATTCCCACCTTTACTTCAACATAATTCTGAATTAGTCCAGGAATTGATTAAAACCTATAATTTAGACCTTGATCCTAACGACCCTAACCTTGTAAACCATCAAATTTTCGACAAGACGATAATTGGACAACGCCGTGCCCTGGCTGATTTGCTGCGTTTGCAGCTATACGGCGTGCTGTGGGCCGCGACCGGAATTGACCAGGACATTCCTGAAACATATACACCTCGCATGGATGACTTGCCCCCAGAAGAGGGTTTTCACAATCTCTTACCACCTCATCTTAGTGAGGATGACCTGGCTATCGATGTACTTCAGGCTGGCATAGAGATGTCAGGAGATGTACCCATCTTGCTTGTCAACGAGCCAATGTTCATCAGTAATGGGGAGAATAGTGATATTCGTTATAACTTTTACTACCCTCGTTGGGCATACGACGATTATCGACAAGTAATATATAGCCAATGCCAGGCTCAATATTGGCATTGTTTAGATTTATGGGATTCAATATCGCCAAACGAGTTCACAAATAGCGCAGTGCATCTGTCACCACAGGGTTCAGCCCAATTGGCACAATATATCGGACAAGCAATTCTGCAACTCGCAGCTGGTACTGATTAGAGCTTATCCTTTATTTCTCAAATTTTTTTATTCGGATATAATCGGGTCATTATGCACCAGTTTTATAAATTCCTTCCCTTAGTGATAATTCTTATTATTACTGGATGTGTTTCCACAGGGACTAACCCAAATCCAACAGACGCACAATCTACACAACCTATCGTTCCCACAAACACGTCCCCATCGAATATTACGATAAATCCGACAACGACCTCTCAATCTCATGCAGGCACTACTACTGCTACACAAACTAAAGCACCAATCGAGGCTACCGCCACAAACTC
>DAOVXM010000407.1 GCA_030636125.1 Chloroflexota bacterium
ATAGAATAACCAATCTTTATGGATGGCAAATACTCATTGAGCGCTTAATCAGTGAGTGAAAGAAGACCATCAAATTGGGATAAAATAAGTCATATCAAGTTGTGAATTAAAAAAGGAGCTTACGATGACCCGAAATAGAAGTCTATTGATATTCCTGGGGGTAGTGGTTATTCTTGCAGCCGTATTAAGTGGCTTCATTTTAACCCAGTCTTCAGCCGAAGATATTTTAGTTCAAACCTTTGAAAGTATGCAAACGATCTCGGATGCCCACGCGGTGGTCGAATTGCGCGTAGATACTGTGGAAAAGAAAGAAACCGCGACGGTTGAGGTATGGGGACGCAAGGGCGAAGATGGACCGGGCGCATTTCGCCTGGAGGTACGGGAAACCAGTGAAAAGAAAGCCGCAGGTGCAGTGGTGGTGAGCGACGGAGAAACCCTGTGGGCGTATACCCCCTCAAAAGGCAAGGTATATGTGGGTACGCTTGATGAAGCCAAAGAGATGCTAGCAGAAAAAGAATTTGCCCAGGGCAATTTTGAAAAAGGCGATTTCGAGCATCCTGAAAACGCCGAAGAAGCCGTCCAGAAGTTGTTGGAGTACTTCATGGTGGAAAAAATTCGCACAGAAGATGAGGCGATTGATGGTAATTCGGTCCAGCTACTCAAGCTAGAACCAATCCCGGATCAAATGCCCGCCGAATATGCCGCGGTGGGAGGCTATATCAACTTGTGGATTGATCAGGGGCGTTATGTCCCCTTAGCTATTGAGTATACGGGCGGAAGTTTAGGTGAATTCAGCGCTACTGTGTCGGAGCTGGAAATCAACACCGGTTTAGAGGATGCTCCTCCCTTCTTTTTTGAAATCCCTGCGGATGTCGAAGTGGTGAACTTAGCTGATTTAGCGCCTAAATCGCTCTCCCTGGAAGAAGCCACCGGTGCGGCTGAATTTGAGTTACTCACCCCAAGCGAGACACCTGCGGGGGCAACCCTGGTGGATATCCTGGAGGTGCGCGGCTCGATCGTTCAGCGTTATACCTTGCCGGATGGCGGCTCTTTTAGCGTGGCTCAAGGGGTTTCAGACGAAGCTGTGCATCCATCCACTGAAAGCCAGGCTGTTGAGGTGCGCGGTGTTGCCGGAAAACTATTTGTAGCCGAGGATGGGGACCAGGTCTTGTTGACCTGGACAGAGGGTGGGGTTTTCTATTATATTGCCGGTGACCTCACCCCTGACCAGGCGCTGATGGTGGCTGAGTCTCTGAATTAATGTCTACAGCGATTCAATTGGTAAATGTCTGTCGCCAATACCATCTTGGCAGCACAGATGTAAACGCGCTCAAGGATATCAATCTAGAAATAGACCAGGGTGAATTTGTCGCCCTGGTCGGTCCTTCTGGGTCAGGTAAGTCCACCTTGCTGAACCTGCTGGGTGGTCTGGACAAGCCTACCAGTGGTGATATCAACGTTCAAGGTTTGTCCTTACAGGATGCCAGCGAAAAAGAGCTCACCTCCCACCGGCGTCACAACGTGGGCTTTGTTTTCCAGACGTTTAATTTATTGCCCACCCTGACTGCCTTAGAAAATGTGGCTTTACCGCTTATGCTCAGCGGGGTGGGTATGGCGGAGCGGGGGGAACGCGCCCGTGATTTACTCGGCCGGGTAGGCTTGGCGCATCGTTTAGATCACAGACCCACAGAGATGTCCGGAGGCGAGCAGCAGCGCGCAGCTATCGCACGAGCCCTGGTGAATAGACCCCAATTGGTCCTGGCGGATGAACCGACAGGCAACCTGGATACATCCACCGGAACTGAAGTCATGCGCCTCCTGCGTGAATTAAACCATGAGCGTGGTGTAACGTTGATTATCGTCACCCATGATCCTGAAGTGGCTGCCTATGCCGACCGAATCGTACACCTGCGAGATGGGGAGATCTCTGAGGTGGAAAGCCTGCAGGCTAAACCGTCAAAATCAAGCCAAGAAACCAGGTTGGAGCCTCAACCCCTCTTAGCTTTAGAAGGCGGGCTCTCCTTCAAAGATTTAATGCGCACTGCTTTTGATAACCTTAAACGCCGCCCGGTTCGTAATATTTTGACCGCGGCTGGGGTGCTGATCGGAATCGTTACCCTGGTGGCGATGGTCTCTTTTGGCGTGGGAGTGCAGAATGAGGTTAATCGTAACTTTGAGACCCTTGGGTTGGAAAATGTATTTGTATCACCCACCTTTCCTGAGGATGAAGATGCTTTCGATCCCTTTGGGATCCCTCAACCAGAACAGCCCCTGACTCCGGAGATCGCCGTCGCCTTCAGGGATATGCCCGAAGTTTTATCTGTAACACCCATTCTTAATTTACCGTCCAATATTGAAATCAGCCTAAGCTATGGGGAGACAGCGTTTCCAGTGCGCTTATCGGGAAGTTTTGGTAGTCACCAAACCGGACCACCAGTTCCGCCGGAGATGCTGGCCGGGCTCCCCTTGGGTGAGGGGGAGACCCGAGGCCTGGTGCTTACGGATGGCCTGGCAGATCAATTGATCCAGGGAACAGATGGCGATTATGAATCGCTGGTGAGTCAAAACGTCACGCTGACCGTGCGCCTGCCGCGCGGCGAGTCCAAAGATTTCGCCGCCAAGATTAATGGGGTCCGCCAAAGCAGGGGCTGGAGCGCGATTGACCTGGGGCTCAGCGAGCGCGCCGCCATCAAAGCCTGGTGGTACGGCAGGCCGGACACCTTGTCCAGCGATGGCTATGATACCCTGGTGGTTCGTGCCGTTGACAATCAAGCGGTATCTGCCGTGATTGAAGCAGCCGAAGTGATGAACCTGGAAGCGCAATCCTTAGCCGCGTTCCTGGAAGTGGCTAATCGTGTATTGACGATTATGCAGGCTTTGTTGGGTTCGGTGGGCGCTTTAGCGCTATTAGTGGCTACCCTGGGTGTGGCTAACACCATGATGATGGCTATCTACGAACGCACGCGGGAGATTGGGGTGCTCAAAGCGGTGGGTGCCACCAATGGGGAGGTGCGCCGCATGTTCACCGCTGACGCGGTGCTGCTAGGGCTGATTGGCGGGGTGGTTGGGGTTATCCTGGGTACGCTGCTGGGTCGCCTGGTGGATTGGGCTGGGCACCTGTACCTGACCTCGGAGGGGGTGACTGGTATCGGGCAAATGTCCATCGTGCCTCCCTGGCTGGCGATCGGTGCGTTAGTGTTCGCCGGATTTATTGGCGTGTTGGGGGGGCTTTATCCGGCTACCCGGGCGGCGCGCCTTGATCCGGTAGCTGCTTTAAAGCACGAATAATCCTTTGATATCTCTCCAGTTGGCTTTTCTTGGAAATAATCCACCATCTTCCTCACCTCTGAATGTGTTTAGCATTCTCTTACATCATTGGAATAACATTACTCACAAAAAATACCACGATTGAGGTATGAAATCAAAGGAAAAATTTTGTATACTGGTAAGGTAGTTGATTTATTCATCTGCTGGTAACCACCCTTACCAGCTTTCTCCCCACATAGCCCCCGGAGATCTCCTCTCTGGGGGCTTTGGCTATCCCATCCCCATCCCTGGCTCACCTAACAGGTTAACCTGTTAGGTGATTACAACCCAAAATGGGGGATTTTTTATATTTCTCCGTTAGACATCTTGTTAGAACATAAGTTCTATTGTATGATGGTAGAGCAAATCTA
>DAOVXM010000333.1 GCA_030636125.1 Chloroflexota bacterium
ATCGCAATAAGTACATAACATCCCCTAAAGCGACATTAAATATTTCATCAAGGATATGTTCTTCCACTGTAAAAGGACCACCAAACGATCCATCCCCATACAGATCCCTAGTATTGATGGCACTCAATAAGCTGGGTATATTTGGTGGTGCCTTTCCACCTTCAGGTAATTCGGCAACCCTAGTAAATTGAAATGCCTCTAACCAATTAGCATGGGCGGGTTTGTGCCCACTTTTCTGCACTACTTCGCCTACGCTATGTGATTGCCACCATGCGTACCATGCCACACACAAGCCCGGCAATTGGTTAGCAAGTTCGTAAAGACGGCTCCGTACTGCATCATTCCCTCCATGACCATTGAGAACCAAAATGCGCTTAAATCCTTGACCATAGGCTGAGCGTACAACATCTTCAATTAGGTCAAGTAATGTGGTTAGGCGTAAGCTAAGTGTGCCTGGATAAGACAGGAAGTAAGGTGAGCTTCCAAAGTTCACGGGTGGCGCTACAAGCACACCAGTCTGTTTACTTGCAGCATCTGCTAACGCTAATGGAATTTTTACATCAGTGGTGAGGCTCAGATAAGCGTGCTGTTCGCAAGCACCAAGCACAATCATCAGCCTGTCATCTTGCTCTAAGTATTTCTCTAGATCGAACCAATTCAGGTCTTCAAATCGTATGTCGCTCTCTATAATATCCAATAATATGCTTCCGTTATAACAACAGTATTTATGACATGTAAAAAATCTGTAAAAAACAAAAGGGGCAAATCCAAAGGGTTGCTTTGTACTTGCCCAATATCGCTCAGGTCAAATTGCTGCTCTCATAATTTGTTATACCACGATATTCACCAGTCTACGTGGCACCAGAATGATCTTTCTTGGTGTTTGATCTCCCAAGTATTTTTGCACTGTCTCGCTCTCCAGAGCAATGGCTTTCGCCTGCTCATCATCGATTCCCACCGGTACAGTGATCCGGTCACGAACTTTTCCATTAACCTGCACAACCAGAGTAATCATATCCTCAGCAGCAGCTTCATCATCCACCTCCGGCCAGGATTGGTTGTGGATAGAATAGGGTTTCCCCATTCGAACCCATAATTCTTCAGCTATATGCGGTGTTACTGGAGCCATCATGCGTAGATATATATCGATAGCCTCGTCCCACTCAGGTGTTCCGGCGGCTCCTCCCTCACGGGCCTTGTACATCTCGTTGAGTAGTTCCATCAAGCTTGAAATGATGGTGTTGAACTCAAAATTCTCAAAATCATGAGTGACATTGCGTAATGTCTGATGCACCTTTCGACGCAAGGATCGTAATGTATCTGGTTTGGGATTTCCTTTGGGAGTCGATTCGGTAAATAACGTCCAAACACGCCGCACCCACCTGACTGATCCTTCAATACCACTGCTATTCCAGGGTCCGCCTAAATCCCAACGAGCGAAAAACATCAGATATGCTCGCACTGTATCGGCTCCATATCGTGCTACTAAAGCATCTGGTGCAACAACATTTCCACGACTTTTTGACATTTTCTCGGAATCCTCTCCCAGAACAATCCCTTGATTGCGAAGTTGCATCATAGGCTCAGGCCCCTTCATAACACCCATATCCCTTCCAGCTTTATGAAAGAAACGCGTATAAATTAAATGCATTGTTGCGTGTTCAATGCCTCCTGTATAAGTATCTACTGGCATCCAATAATCGTATTCTTCTGGATCAAACGGACCTTTATCATAATGGGGACTGAGATACCGCAGGTGATACCAGGATGAGCACATAAAGGTATCCATCGTATCCGTTTCCCGATGTGCATCCTCACCACAATTTGGACACGTTGTATGTGACCAGGTTGGATGGAACTTCAACGGGCTTTCACCAGTAGGGCGCCACGCAACATCGTCAGGTAGTAATACCGGCAGTTGATCTTCCGGAACAGGTTGCACTCCACAAGAATTACAGTACACCATGGGGATCGGCGCACCCCAATAACGCTGCCTGGAGATTAACCAATCCCGCAAATGGTAATTGATGGCTTTTTCACCGGTTCCTCGTTCTTTTAAGTAATCGATCGTATGAGACACTGCTTCATTCGCAGGCGTACTGCTTAGTGGTCCAGAGTTAATCATCTGACCATACTCATGATGGAATAATGCGTCTCGGTAGAATTCTTGCCCCCATAACATCTCCATCACAGTGTGCTTATCCCGGATTTCAGGCTCATACTCTTGACATCGTGTTAATATTTCGGCATCACGCTTCACCGAATCCCACTCCCAGACTCCATCCGGGAATATAAAAGACCAGTTGGCTCCTACCACCTCTGTCCAAGAATCCTGTTTGATGTACTGCTTAGCGAGCTCAACATAGCGCTCTATTTTATCTTCTGGTATGGTGATAAATAGCGATCCGTCCTTTTCTTCAAATGGAATTGCTTCTAAACCCAGTTGTTCAGCGAATCCAGATTTCATTGTTCCAGCCAAAGCAACTGATTTCGTTAGACCATCAGGTCGATCGATCACAGGTATTATTGGCAGGCCAAATTTTAAAGCGAATTCGAAATCCCGTTCATCATGCGCAGGGACTGCCATAATGGCTCCTGTACCATAAGTCATTAAAACATAATCAGCGATCCAGATAGGGATAAGTTCATTATTAACAGGATTGATGGCGAAACCACCCGTAAAAACGCCCGTCTTGTCTTTTTCCGCCGACTCACGCTCAATATCGGTCTGCCGGGTGGCTTGCTTAATATATGCATCCACAATAGAACGATATTCTTCAGTAGTGATCGTATCCACTAAAGGATGTTCGGGTGCAAGTACCATGAAAGTCGCGCCCCAAAGCGTATCAGGACGAGTAGTAAAAACTTCCATGGGGTCACCTTGTTCGGTTTCGAAAATCACTGTCGCGCCTTCCGAGCGACCCACCCAGTTTGTTTGTAATGTCTTCACGCGCTCAGGCCAATCTAAATGCTTGAAGTCCAACAATTCTTCGGCATATTTGGTGGTGCGGAAAAACCATTGCTCTAAGTCTTTCTTAATTACAGGAGTACCGCATCGTTCACAGTGACGATCTTCCCCCCAAACCTGTTCACGTGCTAAAGTAGTGTTGCAATGCGGGCACCAGTCCACCGGGGACATTTTTCGATATGCTAGGCCTTGATTGTATAACTGGATGAAGAACCACTGAGACCACAAGTAGTACTCAGGATCGCTAGAAATTGCCTCGCGCCTCCAATCAAACATCGCACCCATACTTTTTAATTGAGTGCGCATCTGATTTATATTTGCATAGGTCCATTCTTTTGGATGAATTCCATGCTTAATTGCCGCATTCTCAGCCGGTAATCCAAAGGCGTCAAAACCCATTGGAAACAGTACGTTATACCCCTGCATCCTCAGATATCGAGCGCGCGCATCTGCTGGAGTCATTGCATACCAGTGTCCAATGTGCATATCCCCAGATGGATATGGCAACATGGTCAGGGCATAATACTTATTTTTTGAGTAGTCGATGTCTGCATTATACAGTCCATCTGCTTCCCATCTTTTTTGCCACTTTGGCTCTATTTCGGCGGGGTTATAGATAACTTGATCAGGCATTATTCTTCTCCGTACTGTTTTAAAATTAGCATACTGACATCCGTGCTCGATCAATTAATTATTCCGAGGAGGTACCAACGCACCAATTACGGATTATAACCAAACTTTTCTGATCGATGGAAATATACTTGTCTTCAATTGTTTATCAATATCCTACTTTTTCCGATCCTTGTTCGTTGGTTGAATAGTAGTCAGCCCTTCCTGAACGATCTCCAGCGCCACCTCCACGCGTTGTGCCCAATGGGCAGGATCATCATCATATTCCCTGGCCTGACGTTGTTGGCGTTTTAAGTCAGCCGCTTGGGATTGGTGTTGATCTGGAATTTCCCAATCCAATCCGTTGACCTCAATATATTCGATTTCGAAGCCTGCTCGATGAAGTGCGAGTGGCCATGCCGCATCCGTACCTAAAGCATGTCCCGGAGTGCAATTAGAAATCAAGTATTCGGCTGCAAGATGATAAAACCCTTTCGAGCCTGCGCTAAAGTCCATCTCTTTGCCCAATAGATAAGAAGTGACCATATTACTTATCGCTTCTGTGCGTAGCAAGGCTTGCGGGTGAGTTTGATAAGCACTCTCCGTGCGACCCATAATCAAACAATCATTTTGCACTAAAACATCCATGGTTTGACGCCACTCTTCTGGTCGTGTCTCTACCCAACGTAACAATCGGTCAAAATCAACGTAGTGCACA
>DAOVXM010000050.1 GCA_030636125.1 Chloroflexota bacterium
CAAATAAAAAAGTCAGGTCATTTACATTCGTATAGGTAGGTCCGGTTTTGATCAAATCCCCCAGTGCATCAAAGAAAGTATAGGCATCATTACGCGCGAGATAGTCGGCTGGATCCAGGCCGATTTCCAGGGCGCGTTCTAATGTTTCCCCGGTAATAACGGCTCCGGCGGCGTCAGTAGGTCCATCCCCTCCATCTGTTGCCAGTGTGACCATGGCGATATCTGGGATCCCAGCCAGGTCATTCACCGCGCCCAGGGCAACTTCTTGGTTGCGACCTCCCATACCATCCCCGCGCAGGGTGACAGTGGTCTCGCCACCGGCAACGATGCAGGCTGGGCGAGGGAGGGGCTGTCCATTACTATGCACCTGCCGGATGATCCCTGCCAGGAATCGCCCGGCCTGGCGCGCCTCACCCTCAAGATAAGTGGTTAGCAACAGGGTGTTAAATCCTTCGTTACCAGCCTGGCTGATGGCTTCTTCTGCCGCCTGGATATTGCTGCCGATAATCACGTTTTGCACATTCTCAAAAATTGGATCACCTGGTTTGGGGGTATCTGGGAATTCCCCGCGCAATCCCTTTTTTAAATGGGTTATCACAGAGGCAGGGGCTTTATTCAGGAGTTCGTAACGCTGCAGCACCGTGTAGGCGTCATGATAAGTAGTGCCATCCGGGACAGTGGGGCCAGAGGCGATCACTTCCAGTGGGTTGCCCACTACGTCGGATAAAATCAAGGTGACCAGCTTCGCCGGAGAAGCCAGGCGCGCCAGTTGCCCACCTTTTATCCGATTAAGGTGTTTGCGGAGTGTGTTGATTTCAATGATGTTCGCCCCACTTGCTAACAATAGGGATGTCAACGCCTGTAAGTCATCCAGCGTTACGCCATCCACCAGGGCTGGCGTAAGGGCTGAGCCTCCCCCGGAGATCAGGCATATCACCAGATCATCTTGAGAGACTTTCTTGAGCAGTTGGATGATTTGTCTCGTCGCGTGTGCGCCGCGTTCGTCCGGAATCGGATGACCCGCTTCAATAAGTTTTATACGAGATTGCTCTGGAAGATCTATCCCGTTTGCATAACCTTCTTTGACGATAACTATTCCCCCTGTAAGGCGGTCGCCTAAGATATGGGCGATGCTGGAAGCCATGGGGGATCCCGCCTTGCCTGCTCCCACCACGTATATATGCCGGTAATCGGTTAAGGTGTAGGACTGCCCGTTTATTAAGAGATTTCCCTCTTTCCGTTGGACATGACGCGAAACCGCCGCGGCTGGTTCTACCGCTTGTAAAGCAGCGGTTAACACTCGCTCAACAGCCCCCTTCCGAGGATTATTATGCAGCGAAGAAATATCTAAAATTTCGATATTCATATCGTGATGTTGCGCAAACTCTCGACGACACTTAATGAGTGTTTCTCAATTTATCAAGGGAAAGTGATAAATCAAAATCTTAAATCAAGTGACTGGCTGGACGCAAGCGGGTATATCGTTATGCGGGCTGTTCACCTGCCTGGATACCGGGAATGCGACCATTTCCTGTTTCGTATAAGGTGAAAGTAACTCAGAGAGTTCGCTGGTGTTAGCTTCACCCTCTTCGAGCCATATTGGGTATTTATCCTCGGGGAGGATGACCGGCATTCGATTGTGGATGTTTTCCAGCAACGTGTTTGGCCGGGTGGTGATGATTGTGCAGGATAGGATATTAGATCCATCCTTCGAGTTCCAGGATTCCCATAGCCCTGCGAAGGTGAAAGGTTTGCCTGAGGCGAGTTTGATATACATCGGTGTTTTGGGTGCGCCTTTACCCTCTTGGCGCCATTCGTAAAAACCATCTGTCAGGACCAGGCAACGGCGCCGCCTGAAGGCAGTTCGAAATGATGGTTTCTCCGCCAACGTCTCTGCTCGTGCATTGATCATGCGACTGCCGATCTTAGGATCCTTAGCCCAAGAGGGGATTAAACCCCAAACGAAGAAATCCAATTTATTTTTCCCATCATTAGGAACCACGGCTACCGGTTGGGTTGGGGCGATATTATAACGAGGTCCTAATCCCTCAGGGATGTTAAGCCAGGGAAAAGTTTCCCGCAGGATGTTCAAGTCAGCAGTGAGAGTAAATCTTCCACACATGGTTTTAAATTAACGCAATCAATGTTTAAGACACTAGAACAATTGTACTACAAACAGATGCCTCCAGCAAGAATCTCATTAATTCATTGATTAACTATCCCTTTAGCAGTATCATATCATCTATTCTTCCACCGGAGCTGCACAACGCTATGAGTACATCGATATCAACTAAATTAGCATTAGCAAAAACATCTCTTACAGATCGCGATAGTAAAATTTCAAAAACGGTTGGATATTATGCTGGCTTTGTAATTTTAGGGTTGGTAATAGCCTCCCTGGGACCGACGCTTTCGGGTTTATCCGAGCAGACCCAGAGCCAGTTAAGTCAAATAAGTTATCTGTTTATAGCTCGTTCTTTTGGATATCTGCTTGGTTCGTTATATGGCGGGCGCTTGTATGATCGTGTTGCTGGTCATTATGTATTGGTGGGTATGCTTGTTGTGATAGCTGCGATGGCTTTTTTGGTGCCTATGATCCCATTGCTCTGGTTGCTGGTAGTGGTAATGCTGCTTATGGGCATCGGTGAAGGGGGATTGGATGTAGGGTGCAACACTTTGTTGATATGGCTTTACCGAGATAATGTTGGTCCATATATGAATGGTCTGCATTTCTTTTTTGGTGTGGGTGCCTTTGTGGCACCGCTCATCATTGCTTGGGCTGTTTTGGTGAGTGGAGATATTGCCTGGGGGTACTGGATATTGGCTTTACTTATTCTACCGGTCGCCATATGGGTGCTCCGTTTACCAAGTCCAAACCCTCCTACCGAAACTGAAAAGAGTCGCGCTGGGGGCGTTAATTATTTGTTGGTGTCATTAGTAGCCGCATTTTTATTCTTATATGTTGGTGCAGAGGTGGGTTACGGTGGTTGGATATTCACCTTTGCCGTTCAGCAATTGAACTTGAGCGGTGTTGCGGCGGCTGCATACTTGACGTCGGCTTTTTGGGGCGCGCTTACTCTGGGTAGGTTGCTGTCGATCCCAATCGCTACCCGTTTAAGACCGCGAACGATTCTCCTAGCCGATCTTGTAGGCTGCCTGGCAAGTATTGCCGTGCTCCTGCTATGGTCTGAATCAATCATAGCTATCTGGATTGGAACACTGGGCCTGGGTCTTTTTTTGGCCTCGATTTTTCCCACTACTTTGACGTTGGCCGAGCGTCGAATGACTATTACCGGACGAGTGACTGGCTGGTTTTTCGTTGGCGTTGGGGCTGGCGCGATGACTATACCATGGTTGATCGGCCAACTTTTTGAGAGTGCTGGCCCGCAAGTACTACTCTTTATCCTTGTTGTGGATTTACTGCTTGCCTTGGGTTTATATTTTGTATTGATAGCTATCTCTTCCCGAACTGCGGATATTTACACTAGGGAAGACTAGCTGACCGAAGTGGGATAGGTGGAGGAATTTAGAGATGCCGCTGGACGATGCCATCCGTTGGGACACCCGTTATCAGTCTGATGAACGCCATGCTACACGTAGAGGACCACGCTCGTTCTTAGTTGAGCATGCTGCCCACCTGCCAAGCAGTGGTCTGGCTTTGGACGTGGCGATGGGGTTGGGGGATAACGCCGGTTTTTTAATCGATCAGGGATTGGGTGTGGTTGGGGTGGACATCTCGTCAGTTGCAATCAGCCGGGCGAAAGAACGTTGGCCCGAATTGATGTTGGTTGTAGCTGATCTGACGCGTTTTCATCTGCCAACACTTTTTTTTGACGTGATCTTAAATTTCTACTATTTCCAACGGGAACTGTGGCCTGATTACAGGCGAGCACTGCGCCCGGGTGGTATCTTGATCATGGAGGTGCTTACCAGGGAGATGTTGGAAATTAAGCCAAATATGGATCCCAAATTCCTGCTCGAACCGGGTGAGCTGCGCGAGGCTTTTTCGGATTGGCAAATCTTAGTTTATCGGGAAGGCTGGGTAGAGACCAGCAACGAGCACAGGCGCGCAGTGGCGAGCCTGGTGGCGCGTTTGCCGTTAGATTAAGAGCTTGGTTAGAATCAGACTTTGTATAATGTATCGATATAACGTTTTAGCAAGTCACTCACCATGCCGCGCATGGGCAATGTGGCTGCCATGCCATAGACCGGTGCCATTCCACCCTGCTCGTCTGGATTCAGTTTTACTTCTTCTACAGCAGATGTCAGATCGACAATGAACCTCTCCGCAACACCAAGTTGCGTATGCCGCAGGGTAACGCATAAGTGTACACAACTGGGCTTATGCAAACCGTTCAAGCTCCAGCCCTTTTTTGTCATATTGTCCATAACCCTGTATATATCGAGCGTGTCCGAAGTAAAAGCAATCACCCATAAAGGATCGCCAAGCACGTAGAGTTCTGGAATAGCTTCAACTGCCTGGCGAATCCAAGCTGCTGTTTCCAGGATTTTCTTTGTCGCTTCTAGATAGCCATGTTCCCCTGTGGCAAGCATAGCCGCCCAGCAGGCGGCGCTCAGGGCACCCGGACGACTGCCTGCAAAAGTGGGCGAGAAATATAGCCCCCCTGGCCACTCTGTGGCAGTGTAGTACTGGTAGCGGCGCAATTCTAAGCCACGATACAGAATGACTGAAGTACCTTTGGCGGCATAGCCATACTTATGAGTATCAGCAGAAATTGAAGTCACACCCGGCAAGCTGAAATCAAATGCTGGAATGTCATAGCCTAATCTCTCTGCCCAGGGAAGCAGGAATCCGCCCAGGCAGGCGTCAGCATGGAAACCAACGCCCTTCTTCCTGGCCAATTCAGAGAGATCAGCGATTGGGTCTATAATGCCGTGGGGAAAGGATGGCGCTGAGCCGACGATTACAATCGTGTCCCTGTTGATTGCTTTTTTGGTTGCTTTTATGTCAGCCTTAAAATCCTTATCGACTGGGATGTGCACCAACTTGATCTTAAAATATTGGGCGGCTTTCTCGAAAGCGGCGTGGGCGGTGGTTGGAATGATCATCTGGGGGTGGATGATGCCCTTGCGGTCCCAGGCCCAATCCCGGTAGGTCTTCATTGCCAGCAGGATGCTTTCAGTCCCTCCCGAGGTGACAGTTCCGCAAATCATGTCTTCGGGTGGAAGATCACCATTAACCCGGCTGGCACCTAGCATGTTTGCGGTCATGGATACAATTTCAGCCTCGTATTTACTGATACTAGGCCACACATCTGCGTGTAAGGGATTCGCCTGTGAATTGATGGCATAGACCTGGTTGAGAAAGTTGATGTGTTCTTGGTCTCCATGGTATACCGCTCCCGAAACGAGACCCTCCTGCCAACGTTGTGACTCTAAGGAATTCAATGCTTCCATCTCGGTTAGAATTTGCTCTTTGTCTAACTCATCAGGAGGAAGATGGGTATAGGTGGGAAAATCTTCCTGATAAGGCTTGAGTGATGCTTCCAGATCCCCAATGAGTACATCATATTCCTTTTGCATCTCCAGACGAACGGAAGGGATCAAACGAAGTATTCTTTCTATACGTTCGACCAGGCGAGGATCCAAGCGACCGAGGTTGTCTATTATCCAGTCCATTTTGCCCATCTATGGCTCCTTGTTAAAATGTATAGCCCAGCGCATATCTTCAAGATTATCTTGATGGAGTTGTACTACTTGTTCAACCTGGCGTATATTGGCTGATTTTGTTTGTAAATATCGAGGAACTCATTAAATAATTCATCGTATATTCCCCGGTTCTCTGGGTTGGGTGTGTAATGTTGAGAGATTTTGACTCGTTCAGAAACGTCATCAAAGGATAAATATCCGAGCGCAACAGAGGCGAGGAAAGCGGCCCCACGAGCATTTGCCAAAATTGGATCCTTGACTTGCCGGATGGGTCTATCCAGTACATCTGCAAATATCTGGCACCAGATGTTGGAATTGGCACCACCGCCAATCATATTTAATACATCCAAGCGCCTTTGGACAAATTTTTCCACGTAGCCGAGCAACCACTTGGTATTGTAAGCCACACCCTCAAACACGGCGCGGATGATATGTGCCGTTGTGGTACTTAGCGAACTATTGTATAGTCCTGCTCGAATTGTGCGATCTTCTACAGGAGTTCTCTCTCCGTTGAGCCAGGGGGTAAATATCAACCGGTCGCTCCCAGCAGGTGTGTGTGCAACGATCCGGTCAAATACCTTATACACATCTGTCTCACCTGCCTCGGTTAGCAGCTCATCCTGGTGATAGAGTACATTATCCCTCAGGTAGTTCAAACAGGCACCCGAGGTCTGCTGTTCGTTAGTGACCAGGTACTTGTTGGGGATCGCGGATGGGAACGAGGCAATGCTGTGGAAAACATCAGTTTTTTTGAAAGGGGTGTGACAGGCGATCCAGGAGGATGTTCCCAGGTAAATGTGCGCCTCGAAATCCTGCACCGCGCCGGAGCCAATGGCGGCGGATGGGATATCTGGCGTACCCATTACGACCTGGATATCTGGGTGCAGACCTAATTCCTCGGCAACTTCTGGCTTGATTGGGCCGAGGATATCTATAGCCCGTTTTAGATCAGGAAATTTCTCGCGTTCCAAAGCTGTCATACGGAGTAAACGCTCGTTGTAGTCTACATTGGAGAGGTCCCGGTTGTCGGTTAACCAATGCAGGGTGATTGAATCATAAGACGCGGCAAATTGCCCGGTAAGCCGCAGATTCAAGTAGTCCTTGGGCTCCAGGAACTTGTATGTTTGTGCATATATTTCGGGTAACTCGTTCTTGATGAATAGGATGTGACCAAGTGGGTCCTTGCCAGCATGTCCTGGTGCACCACCGGTAAACCTCATCCAGGTGAACAGTTTCCATGGTGCGTAACCCTCGACCGAAAGCGGCCCGCCGGAAACCCGCTGGTTGTAGGGGGCACCACGCGAGTCCATCCAGGTGATGGCGTTCATCAGATGATACCCAGTCTCATCCACAGCGACCGTACCTGCCCATTGAGTAGTGCAGCACAATGCGGTAATTGTTCGATTGGGGATGAGTTTTTTGGCAAGCAACCGGTGTGTGGCAAATTTTATCGCTGACCACCAATCTTCCGGATCTTGTTCAACGCCACCTCCTGGTAACAGATAGAGCTTAGTCTCCTCAAACTCATAGTCCATGAGCTCCCCCTGCGTATCGTAGAGCGCCACCTTCGCGCCACTGGTTCCCAGGTCTATAGCCAGGATGTACTTGTGATCATTTGCAGCCATTTTCCCCTCCAGAAAAGAACTGGTTTCCCTGACAAGAAATTATATTTTGCAAATCTTATAGAAATCCCGATATGGTGATTATACGATGAATTTCCCCCCAAGTTCGTTATTGCGTGGAGAGCCTTATTGTCTGGTTATCATTGGAAGGTAGATGCTGTGGTTTTGCACCCATACGGTCAGTGGTATGCTGACCGGGTATCCGTTGTCTGAAGTAACCTGCAAACTACCTTGATACACCCCCAGAGAGATGCCGGTTAGGTCAACCTGAACTGTCACCTCTTTTGTTTCTGCTGGTAGGATATCGAAATTGTTCGGCGAGATGGATATATTGGCTGCGTTGATCATTCCACCCATTTGATTGGTAAGATTCGTGGCGGAAATGTGGGTATTATTGATGGGCTGGTCACCTAACTCTGCTATGCTGGTACTTATTTGTACAGTTGTATCGGGGAATCCAGTAATCTCTAGGTGTGTGGCAGTTCCTATACTTGGCGATAGTATTGGAGCTATTGAGTCGACTTTACCAGCGGGTATATTTAATGTGAGGGGAATCTGATGGGTTTCACCAATATTGATGGATTGAGCATAGGAATCAGAATCAGTAATACTTGAATCCTCGATAAGTTCGATGTGAATTATATAGGTGTGTGTTTCTTCAGCGGATAGCTCGAGAAAATAATCAAGTCCAGAGAGCGGGTTGGTTACAGTGATGACTTTTTGAGTTCCTAAATCGCTGTAATAACCGCCTGGTATGTATGGAATGAATTCATCAACGTTACTGGCAACAAAATTTTCTTCATAAAAGTCTGAGATAGATTTGCCATTCGCGTCCCACAAACGTATTTTCACCGAGTCGCTTTCCAGCCTGACACGTAATGCTGGTCCAGTATAGGTGGGTGGTAATGGTGCGGTTGGTGTAATTGTGTCAACCCGTCCATGTTCGAGAACATGGGTTGTGAAGTAAGCATTCCAATTAAGTTCGATGGCTCTCCCCGAAGGATTTTCCGAGTAATAGCCCGTAGCATCCACCATCGCCAAAGGATTACCTGAATCGTCAATCTGTGAGATCACACCGGATTGGTCGCTCAGTCCGTCGCCATCCCAATCAAAAAAGGCAATGTCTCCCGGGTTATATGGCTCAGTTTTTGGGACGATCTCCTGTTCGTAATCAAAGTATCGGCGCATGTCCTCTGCGTATCGAGCTGTTCCATAACGATAGCGTCCCGGGTTGTTCAGGTGATCCTGGTAAAGCGAACTCTGGATGTCGAACGGGATATCGCTGTTGTAATTATATGCATCCAGGACTATGTCAGTGCACACACCGGCATAAAATCCGTGGTACGAGCCACCACAACCGGAATAAGGCGAAGAGCAACCGCGGTCTGTGTTATATGGCATGCCGATATCGGCTCGTGCCGAAATGACGATTGGAGAAACTGCTCCGGAATCCCCAGTATATTCCCAGGTTTCATCTGATGTATGGAAATTTCCATTCATCAGACCACCTCCAAATAAAACCATCTTCTCTTTCTGGCTATCGAAGACTAATGGTGTTCCATATCTTTCCGAGGGTGATACGGTTGTGCTTATCTGAACCCAGTTGGTGCCATCGTATTCCCAGGTGTCATGATTCAGTGGGTTGCCATCACCATCACGTCCACCGAAGAGCACAATGACCTCACGGATGGAATCATAAGCCATACCATGACTGGATCTGGGGGAGGGCGAAGTTGCTGTAGAAACCTGGTACCAATTGGTACCATCATATTCCCAGGTATCATTAAGAGTCGTTGTGGGTGTATTTCTGCCTCCAAATACAACCACCACGTCACGTTTGCTGTCATATGCAAGGGCATGTTGGTGTCTTGCTGGTGGGGAGTTTTGGGTATCGATGTTATGCCAGATATTGCCGTCATATTCCCAGGTATCCTGGAGATAGTACCCTGGTTCAATCGGGCTCCATCCCCCATACATTACGGTGAGATGGCGCGTTGAGTCGTATGCCATGGCGTGTGAGTCGCGTACCAGCGGCTTAATGGTTGGAGTTATTGGTTCCCAGACACGGATAGCGCCTTCCCGGTAGTATTCCCAGGTATCATCCAAATGGCCTGTTTGTGATAATCCTCCAAACAGAACCGTTTTACCTCGCGCCTGGTCGTATATCATGGCATGGTTAATATTTACTCTCCCAGGTGGTGAGAGCTCGGGTGAGACTTCATTCCAATCACTGCCATCATATTCCCAGGTATCATCCAAACGGACATGTCCTTTGCCATCAGGGTCTCCTCCGAATACGACCATGACATTTCGATTAATGTCATAAGCCATACCGTGGATGTATCTGGCATCAGGGGATTGGGGGGGATAGATCTGCTCCCAATAATCCTCAAGTGTATCGGTCACCGTAGACGATATCCGCAAATTTGAATTCGGCAAAAAGGCTTCATTATTGTGGAGTAAAGGGGATAAGGACCGACTCCTGTCTTGTCCCAGATACTTCCCCAACGCGGAAGACTGATCCACCTGAATCAGGACCAGGGCAATAGCAATAATGGAGCTCAGGATCTTGGTCAGCTTAGATAGCATAATTTTGAAGCTTCTCTTCCTTGAAAATGAAAGATAAGCTTTACCAAGCGTTTTTTACTGGCGCATTCGTATAAAACCCCTAAATGTAAGGAGCCTTATTTTGCGCCAAATAAAAGCTTGGGGAACCACCGAACAGCGCATTAACAGAACATGGAGGCAAAACATTAACTTTGTCCATTCTTGAATGGCTGTACAACTTAGGCGAGATTTAACTATATATAGAGGATACAAGAAAAATGGCAGAATGGCAAGGTTATTTTCTAGAAAATTTGATTAATATTCCTACTGCATACAATTTCTCTTGTGTATCCACCTTCGCTGATGAGGAAGAGGTAATATGGTCTCATGCGATAATCCATTTTCCTAATATTAAGGCTAATTGGATAAAAAGGACGTATGCCCTGCTTGGATGCATACGTCCATTGGATTTATCGATGGACTCAATATATGATTGTGTGCTAGTGTTCCGCCATTGTTACCAAACTATCGAGTCACTTACGCCGCGCAACACTAGGCATCCTCAATCGTATCTAGGTCTGTTGACAGTGCTGGTGTCATTTGCGCCTCAGCCGCAACTTGACCAAACAAGTGTGCATATACGGTCGATATCCATATCGTCGCCAATGCTGACAGCGCCCAGATGAGTATCCAGCCTATGCAAATGATGAAACCTAATAGAGTCCCTATAAGACTTAAAACAGCGCCGACGACAAAGCTGAAGATAATCGCCA
>DAOVXM010000086.1 GCA_030636125.1 Chloroflexota bacterium
GTATAATTTGCTCAGATATGTCTAAGCAGCCGATAAGGGTATCTGAGAATCACTCAGATCAGGTGATATGGTATATGAGTTGGAGAGCGTTGGGTTTTTTCGTTATCTCAGCGCTCTTGATCCTTTTCGCCTGGCTTTACACCCAAAAAATTGTTCAAGAGCCAGCCTGGTGGGATGTTCTTGGCCTGGCTGCTTTACATGCTTTATTAACTTTAATAATTGAACGCGCGATGGCGACATTACCAGTGCGCCAGGTCTGGCGTTATCGGTTTGCGTTTTTTGCTTCCGTGGGTGTTTTTGTAATCCACTGGGTGGTTATTTGGATAGCCCCCTCCCAATCGCTTGGCTACTTATGGTTTTTTGATGTTGTGTTCGGCGCCTATATCGGTGGTCTGTTTGCCAACGGTATTGATGAAGGACTATGGGAGAATAATTCACCACCCTCGCTTCACGTCCAGCAGGAAGTATATCAAAGGCATTTAGAAGTAATCGGTGTGCCTGGTCCGATCCCTATAGCAAAGCGTTTGTTCGATGTTGTTCTCGCATCTACTGGCATATTAATTTCAATGCCGGTTTGGTTGCTTAGCTCATTCCTGGTTTGGATTGAAGACCCTGGTCCATTGCTTTTTGTGAAGAACTCTGTTGGCAAGGGGGGAGTAAATTTTCGCCAATATAAATTCCGTACAATGGTACGTGGCGCTGAGAGCAATACTGGTCCAATTCTAGCCAGCGAGACTGATGAACGTGTGCTTATTATCGGGAGCTTGCTGCGGAAAACCGCCTTAGATGAATTGCCTCAATTAATAAATATTCTGGGGGGAGAGATGAGTTTCGTGGGGCCTCGCCCACAACGGACGGTATTGGTTCGCGGCTACCTGGAGAGAATGCCGGAATATGCTGAACGGCATCGCGTTTTACCAGGGCTCGCAGGGCTGGCACAGGTTGCAGGGGACTATTACCTTACTCCTCGGCAGAAACTGCGTTATGACCGCATCTATATTCGCCATACCAGCCTAAGCTTTGATATTAAGCTCATTTTTCTGGCGTTTCTGCTCACTTTTTGGTATCGCTGGCAAAAGGATTGGAATGGTCGCATCCCGAGGAAATTTATTCGCTGGGGGAGTTAAACGCTGAGGTAAGGTTCTTGCCATTCATCTAAGCTGGGGTTCCCGAGATTGAATGGGAGATACCCAACCATGGAACAGCTCTTTCATCACTTCAAGTATTACGTCTTACTGTCCTCCAGGTTGACCACAAAACCAGGTTAATTACCAGGGCATTGAGAGCCTGACCGGCAATTGTGCCGTATACGTCCCAGGCTCGGATAGCCAAAATCCCAATCGTGAACATGGTGGCTATGGCGGCCATGTTAGCAAGGAAGATAGGGCGGGAAAGGCGCGCAGCCTTAAACGCAGATTGGAGTGGCCAATACGCGTACCACAAAGCATAATAGAGCGCCATCAGCAGGATACCCTGGCTGTAAACCAGATATGTTTTTCCATACAGCAGGTATAAAAGTTGCTCGCGGAATAGGATGCCAAGAGCTAAGAGCCCAATAACGGGTATGAAAGTGACCAAATAGGCTAAGCGTAAAGTCCGGTTTAATTCAGGGTAGCCTTTTTTACGGAAACTCATGGCTGCCCGTGGGGTGAGATATGTGTCTAATGCTCTTAATAGTAAGTGAATGGGGGCGACTATGTTTTGTAAGGCGCGGTATGCGCCAACTGCCGCGAAACTGACCATCCCCGCGGTCAAGATTGGGTAAAACTCTACCGACACCCAATTCGCAATTATCCCCCCGGTGATCCAACGTCCAAAATCCCAATTATGTCTCCAGGTGTTAATAATGTTGAAGGGGTGTTTTGTCCAATAAGTCCGGGTGAACCATAAACCTGGTAGGATGCCTACCAGAGACCCCCAGGCAATGGCGTACAGGCCACCAATTCCGGTTAATGTTCCCTCGGATATCCACCAAGCCATGAGGCCTATGCGCACGGTGTTCGAAACAGAGGTAATGATCACAGCCTGGAGAACAGCCCCGCGGGTATACAACATCCTGCGAATATATTCGTGTAACTGCCACCACAAGAAAGCGGACCATAATGCAAATAAAGCTGGCCCGGCCGTGTCATTACCTATTGCTGTCAATACCCAGCCGCCCATGGCAGCTACAGCCGCTGTAGCTAGTGCCAGAATCACCTGGATTAAACTGACGCTGGTTGCGTAACGCCTGAATGCAGAGGTCTTCATGCCCGCTCCGAAGACGTTCAACGGTTGTACTACCAACCCCTCCTGGAATGCGCGCACTAAACGTAAGGCAATAAAGCCAACACCATATACACCTAACTCGGTTGGACTGACATTGCGCGCTAGCATTATGGTTGCCAGGAAATTCGAGAGGCTAATAATTCCCTGGTCGACGGCGGCCAGGTAGCCCCCCCGCGCACTTTGACCAGAAAGTAGTGTCCACAGAGGCGATAATCTACCTGTGAGCGGCAATCCATTTAAGTGATTTTGTATTCGTTGCCTCAAGGAATATTGTGCGTCAGATGGCATCTGGTATGCAGGAAAAGGGTAATTTTTTTGTAGGTGTATTGTCAAGATAGCAGGCCGATTCTAACAGATATGTATATACCTAAGTTGCCACTATGGCTAACCTATTATGAACGTATGTGTGCCAGCAATTACTTTATTAAATTTAGAATTTACGCAGGTCAGGGAGAAAAACTCCGACAATTGAAGGTGGGGGCTGCACCCCCACCTTCAATTGTCGGGGCATTACCGGGTCAATTGTGTAGCAACTAAAACTATTTATCTGAAGACTCGTTAATCTCCTCCAAAAACATGAGAGGCGGATTCAAATTTCATTAGATAATCTAATTGATTGATTTTCCCTTTTACAGTGTAAAATTGAATACTGCCCGTATCCTTTTAGTTGATTTGACGTCTTAGTGTATAGAGAATGATCTCAGAAAAATCATTGTTGGAGCTGGTACATCGCTTTGACGAGCAGGCTCTGATCGAAGTGTATGATCGTTATAGCCCAGAACTATACCGTTACGCGGTTCGGATGTACGCAGATCAAGACCTGGCGGAGGAGTGTGTGGCTGAGACATTTAGCCGCTTCTTAACGGCCCTTAAACATGGAAATGGGCCGCGTCAGCACTTGCGCGCATATTTGTATCGAGTAGCACACAATTGGATTACTGATTATTACCGCCGCCAGCAACCACCAACAGTACAGCTTGACACTGAGGTAATGCCTGATGCGGACATAGACTTACATGACTCACTGATCCAGGATCTGGAACAACAGGAAGTGCGCTCCGCGTTGTTTTTGTTGACTCCAGACCAGCGTCAAGTTGTTACGTTGAAATATATTGAAGGCTGGCGGAATAAAGAAATTGCCCAAGCAATGGGTAAACCTGTCGGAGCAGTCAAATCTCTCCAACACCGGGCATTAAACTCTTTGCGCCGGATTTTGGTCAAAGAACACGAGGTGGCTTCATGACTCAATATAGTGATGAACTAGATGCATATATACATGAACGTCTGCATCAGCTTAAGATGGCGCTGCCGCGCGATTCTCGAAAAGCATCCATTGGACGAGATCGTTATCGCGTCCAGGTTGCTGACCTGGTTAAAGGACGAACAATTGCTCCTGCCGTATCCATTACGCCCTTTCAGCGTCTTAATGAGTGGATAGGTACAATTCTAAACCCTCTCACTAGAAAGG
Organism: Chloroflexota bacterium; assembly: GCA_030636125.1. The sequence goes on from DAOVXM010000086.1 coordinate 3,737, forward strand.
AGCGATTCTCTATGTTTACTACAGTTACCACAATCCTTGTTGCCATCACAATGTTGTTTGGCGGGGCAGGAGCTACGGTGTTCGCAGCACAAGGGAGCTTGCCGAATGATCTTCTCTATCCGGTGAAAACCTTTAGCGAAGATGCACAGCTCATGCTCACACAGAATCCACAAAGCCAATGGGACTTGTTAATGGCCTTTACTTACCGCCGCATGGGGGAAGTCATGGCGAAAAATTCGGCTGGTGAACCCATTCAGGAGGCATTGGTTGCGCGGTTTCAACGCGAGTTGAACCATATGTTCCGCATAGCCGCTGGCATGGAAGAACCTCTCATGAACGAGGCGCTTGAATATATTGGAATCCATATTCGAAAACACGATCGCGATATGGAACAGATACATGCCAACCAACCAGATCATGCGGATCCATTAATGGAGCAGGTACGGGAAATGCTTCGCTTGCGGGTCAGCTTGGCAGAGTTAGGTTTAGAAGACCCGCTCGCTTTTCGAAACCAAGTGCAGCAGCTCATGAGAGCAGGTCCTGACCCGTTGAATCAGGGTGAAGGTATCAAACCTGACGAGGGTTATGGACCTGGCCCAGGCTCTATGGATACACATCCTTGTCAGGATTGCCCAAATGATGGGGAGGGAAGTGGGTTCGGCCCAGGCCCATCTAACCAGGGCGAGGTAACCCAGCCCGAAGACGGTTATGGTCCTGGACCACAAGATCCTCCGGATTGTAATGGTTGTCAACAAGAAGGTGGCAATGGTGAAGGAGGATCAGGTTCGGGCTCAACAAATCAGGGTGAAGAGTCACCCCCAGATAAGCCTCATGAGCAAAACTCGGATCCGATGGAATCTCCCACGGGGAGTGGTTCTCCACAAAATGGAGTTCAACTGAAATCAAATTCACATTCAGGCTCATCAAAATAACCAGAATGGGTAACACTGGGTGTTGCTTTTCTAATATGACACCCGGTTAACGAAATTGAATAGGCTTATTTAAAGCAATCCCCCGGTGTTTGTGCAAAACAAATAGCGGGGGATTTTTCATCTTGTGGATAACCCTGGAGGTTTTTATAATCAGAGCAGGTTAATTTAGATTATTTGGAAAGCTGTATAAAGGGACATCAAAAAATACCACAAAAAGGGTAGTAGCCCGAGCATTGAAACGTGTAACAAAGTGCTATGGATAACGTTTTGAGGGGTAACAATGACGTCCAACTGGGGCGATGGTGGCGGCATTCATTTGCTGATAAACGCACAATGTCAAGATCGGAGGAACTTTGGGGGTCTGGCGTCAATTGCCAAGCAGTTATGGCTGGGGGATCCTACCTTAGCCTTGGTCTCATTACATGAAATGGATTCAATAGATGGTAAATAATGTGGGCGATATGAACATAATCCTTCAGTCATGTCTCGACTTAATTCAAGGGGGTCAAGATCGATTAGAACCGATCCTTTCCAGCTACCCGGAAGGAGCGGATGAGTTACGCCCATTATTAACCGCTGCTTTATGGCTCTGGTCTAATAGGTCAGCCTTTGATCCACGCCCTGGTTTTATTAGTAATTCCCGTAGGCGCCTGGTTGCATCGATCGATTAACGACCTGCATCTTGCTCTATCCTCATTCTAGATCATCAACCGATCTCCTGTAAACGAAAAGAATAAGTAGATACGCTCCCAAGGGGAGTGTTTTTTGTTAATGCCCCGTTGATCTGTGAATTAAATGTTAAATCCATTTTAAGCTATGTAACAAGGACCGATTTTTAGCGTTTATCAGTATAGTAGGATTGTGTCAATTGGTATGATAATACGACTTACAACTGCTTAGAATAGCATTGGACGGAATGGGTGTTACAATTATTAAACGATCTATATTAGGGGGTACCTCCTCATATGAGAGATCACTCTGCAGATCATTGCGAGTGCTGCAGTACTGGCCTTTGACAATGGTACGAAAGTTGGTTATTGTTAGGTTGAAATAATAAAGATGGCAAGCAAACGGGACGATATAGAGCAAATCTTTGAAACATGCCTGGAACAGATTGAATCTGGGCATGAGAGCATAGATTCTGCGCTAGCCCAGCAAATAGAGGTGGCGGAGGAACTGCGTCCGCGCCTCGAGGCTGCCCTCTGGTTGGATGAGTGTAAGAGCGCGCTGGATCCACGCCCGGGTTTTATCAGCGCTTCACGCAACCGTTTAGTCTCTCAAGTGCAGGAAGAGATGGCAGATCATGTTGCTCTGGAAACTGCGCCAGAGCTGGACTTGTGGGCACGAGTATGGGCTGGCTTGTTTGATCATAGGAGATATGCCTTTCATCTGGCTCTCGCCGTTCTCGTATTAGTCTTTGTGGTTCTTGGGGGAACAAAAGTTGCTAAAACTGCCCATAAGGCGCTACCTGGCGATACGGCATACCCGGTGAAGATTGTGCTTGAACAGGCTGAGCTGGAATCCAATAAAGATCCCGTCGAACAAACGCGTTTGCACACCGAGTTCGCGCAGACTCGACTGGCTGAGGCTCACGACCTCGTAATGGAAGGCAGATATGCCTACATCCCAGAGACAGTTGACAGGTTTGAATATCATGTTGATGAAGCCATCAGGTCGTTGAATCAACTTGTTGGACAGGATAGCGCCAAAACGGAAGCTATAGCTGAGGTCTTGCATGAGGCTTTGTTGAATCAAGCAACGACTTTAAACGTTATGGTTGTTGCAATACCTCAACAATATAAACTGGATATAGAGAGGGCTGTGAGTATTTCAGATAATGGCCTTATTATGGTGGAAAAGGTGCTTGTTCGTGTAAGCAGACCCTCGACTCTAACACCTTTTAAACCAATCTCTACCGGAAATCCAGCCAGCAGCCCGATAGCGTTTGCTACCTCAACTAGTACACAAAGTGCTTTGCGAATGAACACGACCTCTACGTACCTGCCATTGTCGACGAGTACTAATACACCCTCACCCTTGAAAACTCGCAAGCCCACCCAACGCCCTGCGACATCGAAGTCCACGACTCAACCTACGAGTGCACCAACGAGTGCACCAACGGAAAGGCATGTACCTCCGACGAACACCCCAGTGCCTCCCACGAACACCCCAGTGCCTCCGACAAATACCCCTGTGCCTCCGACGAACACCTCAGTGCCTCCGACAAACACCTCAGTGCCTCCCACGGATGCGGTACAACCCCCGACGAACACCCCTGTGCCTCCATCCGATACGCCCCACCCTCCAACAAGTACGCCAACGCCCTCGACGAATACATAACTGCTATCTCCAAGCGAGGTTCTAGAAATTTTCTAATGAGGCTCGCTTGATAAATTGTTTAAGCCTGCCTTCTACTAGGCAGGCCTTTTCCTGTTTTGAATATGATTCTGTAACCATCAGATTCGATCTCGGTCACCTACTTAAAACCTTGGGTTGATCTTTCATATCCGATAAGTTTGTATTGGTTTTTCCTCAAAGGTGGTAAACTTAATAAATCCACTAAGGGAGCGCTGTAAATTTGTGCTTCAATGACGATAATATAGGTGTTAACTGCCTGTTAAGTTGTGTAACAATGATTGATTTCTGTCGTTTAACGGGATAGCAGTTATGTCGACTTTGCAAGAAACTAATGACGTTGAACTGCTTAGAATAGCACAGGACGGAAATGTTGATGCATTCGGCGAACTTTACGAGCGTTATGCTCAAAGGGTGTTTCGCTTTCTTTACGCGCATCTGGACAATCGTCTGGATGCAGAAGATCTGGTGGGAGATGTATTCTTACGGGTTTGGCGTTCGTTACCAAAGTATCAGGAACAGGGAGTACCTTTTCTAGCCTTTTTGTTTCGCATTGCACGGAATGCACTGATTGATCACTATCGCCGAGCAGGAAAATCGAAACAAAACGTTTCCATCGAAGATGTTACATTACGAGATGGCGAACCTGGACCTGGTGATACTGTTACAGCCAACCTGGAACATGGGGAACTCCGGCAGACATTAGGAGAACTACGAGAGGATTATCGTACAGTATTGGTATTGCGCTTCTTGAGTGAACTCTCACCTGAGGAGACGGCTGTGGTGATGAGTCGTTCAGCAGGAGCAGTGCGAGTGTTGCAGCACCGGGCACTGGCAGCCTTGCGAAATTTGATGGATGAAAAGTAGAGACGGTCGGAATGACGAGAAGACTGGACGAGTTTGAGCAAATCTTAGATATATGCCTGGAGCAGATCCAATCTGGGCAAAAGAGCTTAGATTCTGCGCTAGCCCAGTATCCAGGGATAGCTGCGGAACTTCGTCCACGTCTGGAGGCTGCCTTATGGTTGGATGGACGCAAGAGCTCCTTGGACCCACGCCCCGGGTTTGTCGCTGCTTCACGCAACCGTTTGTTATCTCAGATTAAGAGTGAAATAATTACAAAGCCTGTAGCGGCGCAAACGCCGAAAGAAAGTCTGCTCCTGTACTGGTGGCAGCAGCTTATCCCACAAGGTCCGGCCGCAGGCAGAAAATTTGCCTTCCAACTAGCGCTCATCATCGTCTTTCTCTTCACTACCGTCACCGGAGGCAGGCAGGTCGCATTGGCCGCACAGGATGCGATTCCTGGCGACCCGTTATATCCGGTTAAGATTACACTCGAGCGAGTGGAGATGGTAACCA
>DAOVXM010000016.1 GCA_030636125.1 Chloroflexota bacterium
CAATAATCATGAAAAAAGATTTATGGATCACGGGAATTGTGCCAGCGGTATATACTCCCATGCACGAAGACGGCAGTCTAAATCTCGACTTGGTTGAACCAATCGTGGAACACTTGATTCACGATGGCGTAAGCGCGCTATACGTTTGTGGAAGCACCGGAGAAGGACCATCCCTCTCCACTGCTGAGCGCTTTGAAGTCACCGAAACCTATGTTCGTGCGGTTGCTGGGCGAATTCCAGTAATCGTTCAAGCCGGGCATAACAGCCTGATGCAGGCACGCCGATTGGCAGAACATGCTCAAGCGATTGGAGCGGATGCAATCTCTGCTGTACCGCCCACCTACTTCAAAATCGATTCCCTGGAAATTCTTTTGGATTGTATGGCTGAGATCACTGCTGGTGCTCCGGAGTTGCCTTTCTATTACTATCATATCCCTAGACTGACAAAGGTGAAGATCGATGTGCTCCAATTTTTACGACTCGGCTGTGAACACCTTCCGACACTTGCTGGAGTCAAGTATAGCAATACCACAATCTGGGAATTACAAGCTTGTGCTGCTTTCGCAAATGGTCACTATAACATGCTATTTGGCTCAGACGAGATGCTGCTCGCCGGGTTAGTTGGTGGTGCCCAGGGCGCGGTTGGCAGCACTTATAACTTTGCTGCCCTCTTATATCTCCGTATCATTGAGGCGTACAAACAAGGCGACATAATCGAGGCGCAAAGATTACAAGGCTTATCGGTAAAAATGATCCAGCATCTTAACAAATATGGAACTCCAACGAGTAATGCACCATCCTTGAAAACGATGATGAAACTGATTGGCCTGGATTGCGGTCCGATGCGCCTGCCACAGGTGGCTTTATCTCCAGAGAAAGCGGACGCGCTAAGACGGAATATGGAAGAAATCGGCTTTTTTGATTGGGGAAGGTAGAGATAATGAACATAGAACGGATAGATGAGTTAATCGCAATTTACCAGGATGGGCTGCTTGGAGATACCCTCCCATTCTGGATCAAACACTGTGTTGATCGTGAGTATGGAGGTTTCACAATTTGTCTAGATCGGGATGGTACGATCATTGACACAGATAAGGGAATGTGGAGCCAGGGACGATTTTCCTGGCTGTTATCCCATCTTTACAATACGGTCGAGAAGAGGGATGAATGGTTGGAACTGTCAAAACACGGTATCGACTTTATTCGCCAGTATGGGTTTGACGAGGACGGGCGCATGTTCTTCCACGTCACCCGTGATGGTCGTCCCATTCGCAAACGACGTTATATCTCCACCGAGGTCTTTGGGGTGGCTGCTTTAGCTGAATATGGGCGCGCGGCAAATGATGATCAGGCGATACAAGAAGCCCTTGATTTATACAAACTGATCATCCGATATCTGACCACGCCTGGATTGCTGCCCCCCAAGTTCACGGATGTCCGCCCTAGAAAAGGGTTAACCATCCCGATGGTCATGATAGTCACCTCCCAGATTCTGCGTGCTGCGACTGGCGATCCACTTTGTGATGAGTGGATTGAGCGCAGCATCAGCGAAATCGAACGCGACTTCATGAAACCCGATCTCGAAGTTGTCATGGAAACTGTTGGCCCAAATGGGGAAAGCTATGATCATTTTGACGGTCGATTACTAAACCCAGGGCATTCAATCGAAGCAGCCTGGTTCATCCTGGAGGAAGCCAAGTATAGGGGGAATGATCCGCGTCTCATCAAAATGGGCACAACCATTCTGGACTGGATGTGGAAATGGGGCTGGGACGAGGAGTACGGTGGAATAATCTATTTCCGAGATCTTAAAGGCTTGCCTGTGCAGGAATACTGGCACGATATGAAGTTCTGGTGGCCTCAGAATGAAGCTATCATTGCTACCCTAATGGCGTACCAGGCAACTGGTGATGAGAAATACACCCGCTGGCATCAACTGATCTATGATTGGGCGCACCAGCACTTTCCAGACACCGAATTTGGTGAATGGTTCGGTTATCTCCACCGCGACGGTCGTATTTCCAATTACATGAAGGGCAATATTTGGAAGGGACCATTCCACCTGCCTCGTATGCAGTTGATGTGTTGGCGGATTCTTGAGGAAATGAAGAAAGAAGAGAGATGATCTGCGGAAAAGAGCGCATTCTGGCAACTCTCAATGGTAGGACGGTAGATCACATCCCCTTTGTGCCCAATATTTGGCAGTGGTTCTACGTAAATCAATACAACGGAACCTTGCCCGAAGAGATCCGGAATACTGCGCATCCCGTTGACGTACTGCGATGGATGGGAGCGGATATTTTATCTAAATTCGAAGGGGACGTTAGAACGCCGATCTACCATACGTGCGATATGCACGTAGAGTTTTCCGGTCAGCCAGTCGGAGGTCAGTCCCCCTGGACTTCCTTTACTTCTTTTGAAGGTGGTATGGTGCGCCATGAAACCCTCCGAACCCCTGACGGCACGCTTACTCACGGATGGGAATATCAGCCTGAAACAGGAGCGCCTTTTGAGACTGAACACTGGTGGAAAGATTTTGACGCTGAATTCCAGGCGGTTCGCTATTGGATGGAAGATACCGAGTGGACCTATGATCAAATGGCTTTAGAAGATGGCCTGACGCGGATTGGAAACGATGGCATCATCATTTTTCAACTCCTACCCTCACCTCTAAAGCAATTCCATTGGCTAGCCGGGCAGGAAAACGCCTCATATTTCATCATGGATCATCCTGATGAAATGCGGGCTCTTGCCAAAATTCATGAAGTGAAATCGCTGGAGTTCCTTGAGCAAGTCGTTGGTTTAGATGACGTGTGGGTCTTTGAGGTAGCCGATAACCTGGACAGCGCATTTTATCCTCCCTATTGGTTCAAGGAATTCTGTGTGCCTGTTCTTAGAAAGATGGCGGATATGGTTCATTCGCGTGGAAAATATCTGGTCATCCATGCATGTGGTCATTTAAAAGCGTTAGCCCCTCAATTTTTAGAAGCTGGTATCGACTGTGTGGAGGGTCAAGCCCCACCCCCCATTGGAGATTGGTATTTACATGAAGCGCGCGCATTGAGTGAGAGATTGATTGTCTGTGGCGGGATGGCAGCTCCACAACAGGAACTGCGCGGACCGGATACGCCCGGCATTCTCGATGCTTACGTGTGCGATCTATTTTCTTCAATGGGCGACAAAAAGCGTTTCCTGTTTGGATCCAGCTGTAACACCTCTCCCGAGACACCAATAGAGAATCTGCTGTTTTTCAGAAACGCAGCCTGGAAGTATGGAGATTTCACACATGAATTCTAGAGAACGCATTAAGATCCTCTTATCTTTCAAGGAACCTGATCGGATCGGTAAACAAGATGCTTTCTGGGAAGACACCCTTGACAGATGGCAGAAGGAAGGGATGCCAAGTGAAGTCGATCCAGGCGATTACTTTGACTTAGACTTTGACAATCTATACATCGACGCTTCGCTTCGATTACCTGAGACGCTGCTCGAAGACACGGAAGAATACACTATTCGCGCGGACAAGCATGGTTTTATCGCCAAACAATGGAAAGGCAAAGCTGGTGCACTTGGTTATCTGGAGCATAGTGTAATAACTCGTGAGGACTGGGAGGGATTAATAGATCGTCTGGCAGTCGATTACGGGGGGGTAAGTCGCATTAATGATATCAGTTATTTTCAACCATTTGTAGAATGGCCTTCCTGGGAGCAAATGGCTCAAAAGTATCGGCAAATTCAGGCACGCGATAAATTTATCTTGCTGCATGTTTATGGCCCCCACGAGGCCAACTGGCGGAAGCACGGCTTTGAGCAAACAATGATGGACATGGTACTGGACCCCGATTTCCTGGCCGACATGAGCCGCGCCCATGTAAATCTGGTCATCGAAACACTGGAGACTGCCAAGCAATACGGCATCAAGCCTGATGGGCTCTTTATGGCTGAGGATTTAGGAGTAAATACCGGGTTGATGTTCTCGCCGAATGCTTACCGAAAGGTCTTGTTCAACGATCACCGCCGGTTGGGTGATTACCTGCACACACAAGGAATCGCGTATTTTATCCATACGGATGGCGATGTACGCCAAATAATCCCTTCATTGATTGAGGCTGGGGTGCAGGTGCTCCAGCCGATGGAAGCACGCGCCGGCCTGGATGTACGTCAATTGAAACAGGAATACGGTAAGGATCTGACATTCATGGGCAATATCAGTGTGGAGAATATTTGCACACCAACTGATAGATTAGATGAAGAAGTGCGCAGCAAGTTGGAGGTTGCCATGGTAGATGGCGGCTATATCTACCACTCAGACCACTCCGTACCTTCATCAGTCAGTCTGAGTAATTACCAATATTTGATGAGCTTGCTGGATAGATATGGGCATTATTGATTTCAGATAAAAGGACATCATGGAGAACGCACGCCAAAGCTTTAATAAAATAATGCGTTACGAAAAACCAGAGCGGATGTTCAATTGGAACCGTCCCTTTGGATTTTACGCTGACAAGATGGCAACTCAATTCTGGCACCAGACTATTGAACGCTGGCATGGGGAGGGATTGCCATTAGAGGTGAATTCTCCAGCTAAGGTAAATGATTTTTTTGGGGCGGATCGCAGCCTTCGTGTACTTTTGCGCACCGGGGTTTGGCCGGAGAGAGAGAAAGAAGTGGTAGAGGAGGTTGGAGATTTCGAAGTATTTTACGATGCAGATGGCGCCTTGGTGCGGCAGTTTAAAGGTGCGAAATATGAAGCTGCCATGCCAGAGCATATCCAATATCCAGTGACTAATAGAAGTGAATGGGAGATCTTCAAGAAAGAGCGGCTTGACCCGGAGGCACCTGGACGTGAATGCTTTGAAATTGTACTAGATGGCGAAATCCTTTTGACGAGTTCGTCAGGTGCTGAAAACTTCGCCCAGGCACAGGAGATTATTCGGGAAAGCAGGTGGCCTGTGGAGATCACAGTCGGTTCCCAATTTGGTTGGGTGCGCAATTGGATGGGGCTGACAGGGCTGTCTTATATGCTCTACGATGATGAAGGTCTGGTTGCTGATATGCTAAACCACCTTGCGAGCCTGAGCGAATCGGTCGTTACCCACTTCTTGGACGCATTGAAAGTGAAGATCGATTATGCCACTTGGTGGGAGGATATGGCCTACAACAATGGCCCCCTGATCCACCCGAATTTTTTCGAGAGTTTAGCGGTCCCAAATTATCGACGCGTCAACGACACACTATATAGCAGGGGAATTGATATCATCGGTGTCGATTCCGATGGAAACCTGGATAAGCTTATACCCTTGTGGTTGGATGGTGGCATTAATTTTGTCTACCCAAATGAGGTCGCTGCGGGCAATGATGTCGCAGTGACGCGTAAAAAATACGGCCAGGATATGCGCCTGGTGGGAGGTGTTGATAAGCGCACTCTAGCTCAAGGAAAAGCCGTTATTCAAGAAGAATTAGATCGGCGGCTACCACTTGTTGCTGAGGGAGGTTATCTGCCATCAGTTGATCACAGCGTACCCCCCGATATTTCATATGAAAATTATAAATTTTTCGTTGAACGCTACCAAAGAGAATGTGCTGAACACATCAATAAAATGGATGTCAATAAATGAGAGCACAAATGAGTGAGAATACCTCCCCCAATATTGTTATCATTATGATCGATGATCTAGGCAGGGGTGATATCGGTTGTTATGGCAATGAAGTAATCCGCACCCCCCACCTGGATAACTTAGCCAGACAGGGAATGCGTTTGATCGATGCATATTCAGCCGGGCCAATGTGCTCACCCTCCCGGGCTGCTTTACTCACCGGGCGTGATCCAAACCGTGTTGGTGTTTACGATTGGATTCCCCCAGACCATTTCATGTATTTACTAGAGAATGAGATCACCATAGCACAATTATTATGGGATGCAGGTTATCAGACCTGTCATGTCGGAAAATGGCACCTGAGCTGGATCAAGGAAGGCCCTGATCAGCCACAGCCAAATGATTACGGTTTTGAATATTGGTTTAGCTCACAGACCAATCACCCGCACCGTCACCCCTCTGATTTCTTTAAGAATGGTCAACCTGTAGGTAAGATCGAAGATTATTCCTGTCAAATCGTTACACGCGAGGCGGTCAACTGGCTCCGGGATGTACGTAATCCCGGTAGACCTGTCTTCCAATTCGTTTGCTATCACGAACCCCATGAGCATATTGAACCGCCACCGGAATGGAAAGAGAAATATGCCGAATATGGTGTAAAAGCACCATACTATGCGACTGTTGCCCATTTGGACGATGCCATCGGCAAGTACCTGGCTGCGCTGGATGAAATGGATTTAGCCCAAAATACCTTGTTGATATTTACGGTCGATCACGGCCCGGCGCGCTTTAACTGGGGCGTTTTTGAGCGTTCTTATGGTACGCCAGGTCCTTTAAGAGGTTTCAAGCGCCAGCTGTATGAAGGTGGTATTCGTGTCCCCACCTTGATACGCTGGCCGGGATATACTGAGTCCGGGCAGGTGGTTAGTGAACCAATTTGTGGAACTGATATTTTACCCACGATCTGCGATCTTCTCGAGATTCCAGTACCCGATGACCGTCCAATCGATGGGGTTAGCTTCCTGCCGATTTTTAAGGGGAAGCCCATAGACCGAGCGATTCCGCTCCATTGGGAATTTCACCACCCCTGGTCAGGCCCGCAGGCAGTGCTGCGCGATGAGGAATGGGTGCTTACAGCCAAGTTGAACACTAAATATCCCTACAGCGGGGGCTTCAAAAAGGAGTTCCAACCCCATTTCAAATACGCGCAGTTGAGGAAATTTAAGTTATACAACCTGGCGGAGGATATCGGTCAACAGAACGATATTGCTTACGCCTATCCGGAACGCGTGGAAAGCATGGCTGAGAAACTCAAATCCATATATCAAGAAGTTCATGAAGAAGGCCCCTGGTGGTAGGCATCGATAAACGCGTTTTTTTGCAAGATAATGCTGGTATAAAAGCTGAGCTCGGCAGCCGCCTGCCCTTCATCCTGGATGGCGGATACCTGCCTTCTGTGGATCACAGCGTACCGCCGGATATTCCTTTCCAAAATTATATGAACTATCTGGAGCTTTACCATGCAGGCTGTGAGCGTTATCTTAGGTAACTGCAGGAAAATAGGTATATGAGATGAGGTGATGAGAATATGATCAATGTTGGCATCATTGGAGCAGGTTTCTGGGGAGAAAAACATGCGGATGCAATCAACGTTTTATCGAACGCAAAACTGGTTGCGGCAAACCGGACCAATCCAACTGCGCTCAATGAGTTTATTGGGAAATTTGGAGGGAGAGGCTACACCGATTATCGGGAACTCCTAGCTGACCCGCAGATAGATGCGGTCGTAATTGCTACACCCCACCATTTGCACACAAAAATCGTCCTGGATGCAGCTAAGGCTGGAAAGCATATCCTGCTCGAGAAACCTATTGCCCCAAACTTGGCGGAGTGTGACCAAATCCTCCAGGCTGTTACCCGACATCAGGTAACATTTATGGCAGGCCACACCAATCATTTTGTTCCAATTTATCAGACAGCAAAAAAGATGCTGGAGTCGGGTGAATTCGGAGAGCCTGTTCTGATCACCGACCGCACCCTTAAACGCTGGTTAGCACCGAACCGGCGTGAATGGCATATGGATCGGGACTTGGGCGGCGGCATGTGGATGACAATTGGGGTGCATAATGTTGACCGAATGATATGGTTGGTAGGGAGCCGAGTTCGCAGCGTTTCGGCACACCTGGATACAAGCTTTCACCAGCAGCGTGCAGATGATCTTGGTATGGCATTACTGCGATTTGAGAATGGGATAGCAGGCACGGCAATCACAGTCGGATATAAAACTGGCGTACCGAGTTTCGAAACCGAGATCGTATGTACGAATGGCATGCTGAGAATTGACAAGATGAATGGTATATCCATCGGCCAGGATGAATCCTGGCGCCTTATCCCCAACGATCGGGAGATGGATCCTGAGAATTGGATGGAAGAAGCCATGGTAGAAGAGTGGCGTGCGTTCCTTTCAGCGATTGAAAAAGGCACACAACCAAAAGTTACGGGTGATTTCGCCAGGCATATCATGGCGGTAATCTTCGCAGCAGAACAATCATCGAAAGAGAAAAGAGAGGTATTCGTCTCGGCATGAGCACTGATAGCCGCCCAAACTTCTTAATCATCATTACTGACCAGTTCAATCCTAATTGCCTTGGATACGCCGGGCACTCTCTCGTGCGAACTCCCTGTATCGATCAACTGGCTGCCAGTGGCATGATCTATACACGCATGTATACTACTCAACCCCTGTGTATGCCGGCACGGGCAACCCTTTTTACCGGGCTGACGCCTCGTGGACATAGGGTGCGCATGAACGGAATTCCACTCGATCCGTCAATACCTACTTTTACTGAGGCATTGCGCCAGGCTGGTTATATTACTCATTATTGCGGCAAGATTCACTTGAGTAATTCAGCACCACCAAAGGGTGTCCCATTGGCGGAAGTAAATCCCAAAGAGCACCCGGAATGCCGACCCTTGTGGCTCGATGGCACAATTACGGATTTACCCAAACCCTTCTATGGCCTGGAATCCACGGATTACGTCAATGGGCATGGACATAATTCCTACGGTCATTATCTCCAATGGTTAAATCAAGAATATCCCTACCAAGCCAAGCTATTTTACGAGAAGGTGTCTCTCGAGCCACCCAGCCCAGCCTATGATTTATTCAACCGCAGTTCATACAAATGGGCCTTGCCTGCAGAGTTGCACCCCATGACCTGGATTGCTAATCGCACGATTGACTTTTTGAACGAGGTGGGTCGACAGCGCAGAGAGAGTGATGGATACCGCCCGTTCATGCTCATGTGCAGCATCCAGGAGCCTCACCCTCCTTTCGCCCCGCCCGCGCCCTACTGCTATGCCTATGACCCTAACGATGTGCTGCCCCCCTTGGGTCGTGCCGGTGAATATGACGATCTACCGCCCCATTTCCGCCAGATGTATGAGAATCCTATCCTCACCAGCGGGAACCACAGTCAGTCGATGAGCGCCACAGAGCCTAATTATGCTGAGTGTGCTGCCCATTACTTTGGTTTGATCGAGATGCTGGACGATCAGGTTGGCCGGGTGATGGAAGCGCTGCGTGCAAATGGATTGGAAGATAATACAGTGGTGATATTTCTGTCCGATCACGGTGAAGCTTTGGGGGATCACGGAATGTGGGGCAAAGGGCCTTATCACATCGATAGCGTGATCCGGGTACCGTTTCTTGTTAGTTGGCCAGGACACATCACTCCAGGAGCGAAACACGAGGGACCGGTCAGCTTGCTCAGTTTTGCGCCTACTATCCTCGATCTCGCAGGTGTGCCAATACCTGAAGGGACCGTTCCCGCTGTCCCTGAGGCACCCCAAGCGCCTCCAGCTTGGCCTGGGCGCAGTCTCGTCCCCGTGTTGAGCGGGGAAGATACATCTGTTGAGGGTGTTGCCTTGGTTGAAATGGATGAGGATTACCTCGGTTTTAAAATGCGCACGTTGGTTACACATCGCTACCGTCTGACTGCTTATTCCGGGTACGAGTATGGTGAATTGTTTGATTTACATAAAGACCCGCGCGAAGAGAATAATCTTTGGGATAATCCGACCTTTCGTCAGCTTCGAAATGATCTGCAGCTGCAGCTTCTGCAAGAAGTAATGCGAACCGATATCTCGGTTCCGCGGCAGATATCTAGGTCATGAATCGACCTCGCACAAGGAGCAAGTATGACTCTTAAACCTAATATCATCATAATAACCTGCCATGATCTTGGGGATTATCTGGGGTGTTACGGCACACCTACCAAGACTCCAAATATAGATGCTTTGGCTGCCCAGGGGGCGTACTTGACGAATCACTTCGCGCCGGCCGCCACCTGCTCTCCTAGTCGTGGATCTCTCTGGACTGGCTGTTATCCACACACCCATGAACTCATGGGTTTAGTGCCGCGTGGCTGGGAGCTGAATGTCGACAAATGTCCACCGTTGCCAGTCCTTCTGGGGGAAACTGGCTACCAGACTCATCTTTTTGGCATACAGCATGAACATTGGGACCCCATACGCCTTGGCTATGAGGTCATACATCCAGTAGATTCGACCTTTTGTGATGATGTTACCCCTGTGTTTACCGAGTGGTTGAAAACACAAGTTGATAAAAGCAAACCGTTTTTAGCCAACGTCGGAGTTTTTGATACCCATCGCATTGGTCTAGCCAGCCAAGGGTATTCAGAGGATCTGCTAGGTAGCCTCCCCTCTCATTTCAAGAGGGAAGTCTATGATACCGTGGATTCAAATGATGTCACCGTGCCTCAATTTATTCTCGATACCCCTGTACAGCGTCGTGAGCTGGCCGATTTTTATGGTGCAGTTCAGTTTTTAGATAAGCAGGTAGGCTATATCCTGGATACCCTTGACTACACCGGGCAGACAGAGAACACGCTCCTTATATTCGTGACCGACCATGGTGCTTCCTTTTTACATTCCAAGGGCACCCTATACGATGGTGGCACGAAGGTTGCTTGCCTTATGCGCTGGCCTGGTGTACTACCACCTGGTCACCAGGTTGCATCCTTGACCAGCCATGTCGACTTTGTACCTACTGTCTTGGAATTATTAGATATGCCTATTCCTGAACATATCCAGGGGCAGAGCTTCGCCCCCCTCGCCCAAAATAAGCCCGGACCAAGTCGTCGCTATGTTTTCTCTGAAAAGAATTACACACAGTACTTCGATCCTGCTCGCATGGTACGTTCGGAGTCTTACAAGTATATTCGTAATGGAATCCGAAAAGGTATTTTCGATTTTGTACTCACCGAGATCGAGCTCAGCCCTACAAGTTTTAGAAACAACAAAGATGTTTTTAGGTTTTACTCATCCAAACGCTGTACAGAAGAGCTATACGATTTAGAATCTGACCCTGCAGAAATGAAGAATTTGGTGCAAGATTCGGCGTACTTAGCGGTTCTTGAAAAGATGCGTTCAGTATTGGATACCCATCTTCAAGAAACGAACGATCCATTTCGGGATATGCGTATCGATTTACACATGCCTGTGGATGTCTATGCTGATGTAAAGGATGTGAGAGATGGCGAGGATAAAAGAACAGCATAAAAACCCCAATGTTCTATTAATTTGCGTAGATCATTGGCCCGGTAATTTGTTAGGGTCTACTGGACATCCCAGCGTTATGACTCCAACGCTTGACCAATTGGCTGCCAATGGTGTTCGCTATACAAATGCCTATTCGGCATGCCCTGTCTGCATCCCCGCACGGCGTGGCTTGATGACTGGAACAACTCCCCGAACCCATGGTGATCGGGTCTTCAACGAAACGCTTACCATGTCTCCAGGCTTGACCACTTTAGCCCAGGCTTTTTCCGATGGCGGCTACCAGGCCTACGCTGTTGGCAAGTTGCATGTCTATCCACAGCGCGACCGAATTGGTTTTGATGATGTAATCCTCAACGAGGAAGGCCGTCACCATCGGGGTATGCATGCCGACGACTATGAGTTGTTCTTGGCGGAGGAGGGCTACGCTGGTCAGGAATACGCCCACGGCATGCCCACCACAGACTACATGACCCGTACCTGGCATCTCCCTGAATACCTGCACCACACCAACTGGACTGTCCGTGAGATGAGCCGCATGATTAAACGACGCGATCCGACGCGCCCTGGGTTTTGGTATATGTCGTTCAACTTTCCACACCCGCCTCTAGTGCCTCTTCAGGCTTACTGGAGTTTGTATCAAGATATGGAAATCTCTCAACCATATATTGGAGATTGGGCGAGAGATTTTGAGAATTTGCCATATGCTCTTAAGGAACGGCACAATCGTTGGTATCCGCACATCAACGGTTTACGTGACTGTGAGCTCAAGCATATCCGCCAGGCGTTTTACGCCCAATGTACACATATTGATCACCAGATACGGTCCGTGATCGGTTTTTTGCGAGAAGAAGGTTTACTGGATAACACCATAATTGGCTTCACATCAGACCATGGCGATATGCTTGGTAACCATGGATTTTACGCTAAAGGTTTATTCTACGAAGATTCAGCCAAAATTCCGTTGATTATGGTTCCCACCGCTGATTATCCAAACTTGGGGCATCACATAACCGATAACCGTCTAGTAGAACTTTGCGACATTATGCCTACCTTGCTGGATATGGCTGGATTACCGATACCTGAAACTGTTGAAGGTATTTCCCTGATCACAGACTCACAACGAGAATATATTTATGGGGAATACTCCGAAAGCCAACTTGCCACTCGCATGATCCGGGACCAGCACTTTAAACTTATCTACTATGCAACTGGGAATAGAGTACAGCTATTTGATCTCGACGATGATCCTAATGAACTCCATAATTTAGCAGGATTACAAGAATATCAACACATCACGGAATCTCTACTTACTAAACTATTGGAGAATATTCATGGAAGTGATATTGAATGGATCGATGAAGGACGACTGGTCGGTCTTGCTGACCAGGATTTTAATCTATCCCCAAATCGTGGCTTGACAGCCCAACGTGGTCTGCGGCTCTTATAATTGGAGCGGAGGACAATCATGAATGGTAGAGAATTGAGACATGCTTTGAGCGAGGGTGAACTCGTTTTCGGTACTTGCCTGGAAGGATATGGTCAACCACGTTGGCCGCGCTACTTTACTCAGATTGGTTTAGATTTTGTCTTTATCGACACTGAGCATACACCTCAAAACCTTGAGACTGTGGCCTGGGCAGCACAGGCTTATGCTGCTCAAGGTATAGCTCCTCTTGTCAGGATACCAACTGTTTCTGCCTCCCTGGCAGCAAAGGCACTAGATCTTGGTGCGCATGGTGTGGTAGCACCCTATATTGAGACAGCCACCCAATTGAAAGAGGTGATCGGCGCAGTTAAATATCGACCTCTAAAGGGACACTCTCTAGATAAAGTGCTTAACCAGGAAAACTCACTGAATGATGAAACCTCGGCGTATTTAGTAAAACTCAATCAAGATGCGGTGTTGTGGATCATGATTGAAAGTCTTGCTGGAGTCGCTAATCTTGATCAGATGCTTGTATATGAGGGAGTGGACGGCGTACTGATTGGCCCTCATGATTTATCTGTGTCTTGTGGGATACCGGAGCAATATGAGCATCCAAAATTTATCAAGCCCGTTGATCAGGTGATTAGGATCTGCAAAGAGCATAGCATCAGTGTTGGCATTCATGTCAGTTGGGGAGATTTGGAATACGAACGTACATGGATGCAGAAGGGATGCAATATCGTTTTACACAGCTCAGACACATTTTGCTTTGCTAGCAACATGGCGAGAGAACTAAATGTATTAAGAGAAGGTGTTGAAGACCTAAACACAAAGCCATCGACCGCTATTGATGGAAGAAAAGGGCATGCAGTCTGACCTGGAATTTACTTGACGAACAATAATAAATTTTGTCTTTCGATTTGGTCTTCCAATGCCTTAGTTGAAATAATTGTGTGGCGCACAAGATTTCGTAGACGATATGAGTTCCAGGCGGGAATAATTATGCACTAGCGAATAAGTAATGTCACTTGGGAAGAGAATTGGGATTAGAAACCTATAGTGAAGGAAACAAGACCCGAATATATCTTCGGGTTTTTGGCTTCTACTCACCGCGCGTCTCACCGCTATCACAATAAAACGCCGTGAGATCTTTGAGCTTTCTCAGCATCGTGTC
>DAOVXM010000427.1 GCA_030636125.1 Chloroflexota bacterium
CTCGTCCTCGCCAATCCAGTCCAAGACGGGGGCGCGATAGCGAGTACTCCCTCCAGGTGACATTACAAGAGGCGTTTAATGGAACAAGTCGTTCACTGCAGTATGAAGGTGGACGTACCATTCAAGCTAAAATACCACCTGGGGTCCGCACTGGCTCGCGCGTCCGGCTGAGTGGTCAAGGCGAACCCGGCATGTCAGGCGGACAGGCTGGTGATCTATTCCTGAAAATCGAAGTGATCCCAGACAATCACTTTGTGCGCGATGGCGATAACCTGAAAGTAAACCTCCCGGTTGACATCTTCACGTTCTTGTTAGGAGGCGAGGTTCCGGTTTCTGCAATAGATAAAACAGTACAACTGACCATCCCTAAGGGCACAGCCAATGGAAATATCTTCCGCTTACGCGGGCTAGGAATGCCAAAACTCCGCTCACCGGAGAAGCGCGGCGATCTCTATGTGACTATCGAGGCAACTCTGCCTGAAAACTTAAGCGAAGCGGAGTTCAAACTTGTGGAAAAATGGAAAGCACTGCGGAAGAAGTGAAACCCCGGATTAGTTTTATAAAAATGCTTGTATGCGATTTAAATTTGGAAAAGCATTCACACAAGCATTTGCTTAAGTGATTGGCTGTTCTAACGCTGTCCTTATGTTAAGTTTCATACAATAAATCAGATAGAAGGACAATGGGAGGGTTAAAAAAGCAAAATGAATAACAATCTACAAATCTCAACCACACTCCGTTTCCTCATCGGTTTTGCCAGCCTCGCCATCGCGCTGGTATTCATGAATATCGCACAAGATATGTTGAGCGCGCTTGTATTGGCGTTTATTATTGTCGTGACCGTGACACCGGTTATGTATGGGTTACAGCGCAGGCACGTTCCGGGTTGGTTGGCTTTTGCCATCACTTTGGCAGTGATTATCGGATTATTCGCCGGATTTATCCTGCTTTTAGTTGGATCAGTGAGCAAGTTCGCGGACGCAATCCCCACTTATCTAGACCAGGTAGAGAATTATAAATCAACCATTGAAGAATATTTTTTTACCCTCGGGATAGACATCGAGTTGGATATTCAGGCGATGTTATCTGTTTTAGATATTGGTTCCCTGCTCGAGTTTGGAGCAGATTTCCTATCAGGGCTGGTAAACGCGCTCTCCAATTATATTCTGGTTTTGATAATCATAATTTTCCTACTCGTTGACGCCTTAGGCCTCCCGGCAAAGGTAGCGTCCTTGCTGGAATCTGGTAACAAAACGATCATCCGCTTGACCGCATTCAGTGGCGACATACGTCGTTATATCGGGATCACGACCATGGTCGGTCTTGCCACCGGTATCCTTGATACCATATTCTTCTTGATCGTGGGGGTTGATTTCCCCATACTGTGGGGTCTAATGGCCTTCCTGATGAGCTACATCCCGACGATTGGTTTCTGGATCGCGCTTATCCCTCCCGTCATCTTAGCTTTTTTAGAGTTCGGTCTCCCCACAGCGATCTTAGTCTTTGTAGTCATTGTGCTGATCAATGGATTCGCCGAAAACGTGATCAAACCCAAGTACATGGGCGAAGGCCTCAACTTATCCATTTTCGTGGTGGTCTTTTCTGTCTTCTTTTGGGCGGCGGTACTAGGTCCGCTGGGCGCCATCCTGGCAGTGCCACTTACGATGGCATTTAAAAATTTAGTGTTAGAAGCCGATGAAAGCAATAATTGGATCGCCAAATTGATGAGCTCCGGCAAAGATCAACCAATCCCGGCCCACGATACTCAAGCAGAAATAGGTGAGGATGAAGATTAATTTCAGGTATGACGCAGTTATATATTCTCATGAGTAATTAACAGGTAATATGTCAAACCAGGCAAAGACACAGAACAACACCAAACTGGTTTGGATCTCTATCATCTCAGCCATCACGGCTTCACTCATCGGTGTAATCGTAGCCTTGCGCTGGCGAAGGCAGCGCGCCAAAAAAGCCGCCATCCCAGAGAAAACACATCGCCCTCTATCCCCTTTCGACTACAAAATTGATGGATTGTCCGAGGCAGAAGCAGAAGCGCGCAGGCTTGAAGGCCAGGACAACTCTGTACAATTTAAGCCTCAGCGTACTCGCCGGCAAGCCATACGGCAAAACACCTTTTCCATATTCAATCTCAGCCTGGTTGGTTTAGCAGTTGTACAGCTCCTCTTGGGCAATCCGTTAGATGCCTTGATGAGCCTGGGGGTTATGCTATTTAATATCGCCTTAAACACCTTTCAGGAGTTTTTCGCCAGAAAGAGGATCCAGCAAGTTGAACTCTCCACTCGCTTGAAGGCGACCGTGGTTCGGGAGAGTAAGACACGCAGCATTGACCCCAGCGAGATCGTCGTTGGGGATATGCTATTGGCGGGACCAGGCGACCAAATCCCTGTGGATGGTGAAATTGTTGGCGATGGAGAAATCCTCGTTGATGACTCTGTGCTCAATATTGAATCCAGTCATGGGGTAAAGGGCGAAGGCGAAAAATTATACGCCGGCAGCATCTGTCTGACAGGTCAGGCTGCCTACCAGGCGACGCAAGTTGGCCCTGAACGCAGGATCGTATCCGTACTGAGCGATGTAGAAGCCGTAAAACAAGAATTAACCCCGATCCAAAAAATAATCAATCAAATTTTACGCATATTGTTGATCGTAGTTGCATTGCTGTTGTTAATGTTACTATCCATCAATTACCGCTTAGATTTAGGGATTCCTACAGATGTTTTAATCGACGCGGCCAGTGTAATTTTTAGTATTGCGCCCGCCGGACTATTCTTTATGATCCTGCTGACTTACGCTGCAGGGACTGCAGACCTGGCGAAAATTGGCGCGCTAGTACGGCAGGCTCGCTCGGTTGAATCACTAGCCCAGGTAAATGTGATGTGCTTTGCCAAAGGAGGTGTGTTGACCGGCACAGATGTCGAGATAGAACCCATCTCAAAGTCTGATAATGCTGGGGAATTGGAAAAATTTGCGGATTCACGCATACGCCAGATCCTGGGTGATTACGCCCGTAGTACGGCGGTTCCCAATCCGAAAACACGCGCATTGCTCTACTCCTTTGAGGGCAACCGGCGCACATTCACCGATGAATCCCCTTACCTATCGATCTATGGTTGGAGCGCTATAACGTTTAATGAGAACGACCTGCGAGGCGTGTATGTGCTAGGTGATCCAGAGATCTTGGATCCTTATTTTGCCGAGGTTGGGGAAGCAGCGGAAGACGAAAAGGAGAAACCTGCGAAAGGTGTATCTTTGAGGAAGACGATCAGCCGGCTGGGTGGTATTTTCAAGCGCTCAAAAGATGAAGCAAGCGAAGGCGAAAGCGTTGAGGCGGTCGAAGGGCTGGACAGGCCACCAGGACATGAAACTACCAAAGTCGAGTCATTTGAGCCAGAAGACGGAGAACAAAACTCCAATCCGGAAGGATCTGAGACAACTTCATTAACTGAAAGAGAGCAGACTAAACCAAACTTTTTTAAACGGGCGCTTAAACGAG
>DAOVXM010000166.1 GCA_030636125.1 Chloroflexota bacterium
CCAGGCAGATAACCATCCACCTCTTTCCTTCTGTTGATGTTTCGTCATTCTTCATCTCCTCGTAGTATTACGGATTTCCAATCATTATTGGATATTATGTTATTTCAACGCCCCATAAAAACAAAGGTCGCTGTATGGAATAACGATAAATTGATGTAGTAACAATACCCCGATGGGTAATTGCGAGGATTATAGCAATGGCAGGTATCCTGGTCAAGTTATCACTAGCCGATATTACTTATTCCGTTGGATATTAAAAGAATGATTATCTTCTATTATTTTTATGATTATCACGAAGATATTTACCTGACCTAAAAATATTCCAAATCAGCCACAAGGAAAGGAATATCATTGCGATGAATCCAAATACTATAATCCAAGTTATCATCGACCAAGGCCAGGTCAGATCTAATCTTGGAATGAGCAACGCCAGTGCGATTGTTAGCGCTGCCACCAGGATACTGAAGATTAACCGATTAACAATACGATTTAATAAAATGTTCGTTTGTTTTAATTCTGGAACTTGAATGCGGACTTCGAGTTCACCTCGTTCTACTTGTTCTAATATACGAGATGTTTGCCTGGGAAATGAACCCGCAAAGTCAGCCCAATCGGTAGCAATGCGCAATGCACTTGGACCCCATGAAGAGGGCAGCCACAGTTTACGCAATAAACGTCCTAAGTAGGGTCTAGCGGTTTCAAAGATATCAAATTCGGGATCCAGACCAAGTCCAACCCCTTGCATAAGTACGACCGTTTTAATGAGCAGCCAGTAGTCGCTGGGGATGCGTAGCTGATATTCGTAAATAATTGGTTCGAGTGCGTCCAGGACTTCTTGGGCATATATTTCATTGATCGGGAGCCCTTCATAACGGATTAAAATCCGGCGTAAGTCCCTCTGCAGCGCATCACGATTGACGTTGGAACCGGCAATTCCCATTCGGATGAGCTGATCTACAATCCCTGCGGTATCTATCTGGACTGCAACAATAAAGAGGCGAGCGAAGTTGACTCTATTCCGATTATCTAATCGGCCAACTGTACCGAAATCAAGCACACAGATAACCTCTCCAGGCATGATGAGCAAATTCCCTGGATGTGGGTCCGCATGGAAATAACCATCCTCCAAAACTTCTTTAAGTACGAAATTTGCAGCATGTGTAGCAAGCCTATGCCGGTTGTAACCAGCAGCATCAAGAGCGGGGATATTATCAATCTTTATCCCTGTAATACGTTCCTGTACAAGTACTCGACGGGTTGTATACTCCCAATAAACCTGGGGAACATATAGGTGTTTTTCTTTGGAGAAATTTTCCCGGAAACGGTCGGCGTTGCGCCCTTCCCGGCGGAAATCTAATTCAGCCCTTAGAGAAATGGCGAATTCTTCGGCGAAATCAGCCAACTCATATCGCTCACCGAAACCAGTCCGGTTTTGGGCTAAGTTGGCGAAGTCATACAGAATATCTAGATCTAGATCGATGGTCTTTTCTATACCTGGTCGCTGGATTTTTACTACTACTTCATCACCATTGGCCAGAATAGCTTGGTGGACTTGGGCTAATGAGGCAGCCGCAATTGGCGTAGGATCTATATGTGCGAATAGATCCTGAATGGATGCATCCAATTCGCTCTCAATGACGCTTTTGGCTGATTCCCATGAAACTGGTGCGACTCTGTCTTGAAGATAACTTAATTCGTCGAGATAGTCTGGAGGAAGTAGATCTGAACGGGTACTAAGTATTTGTCCTAGTTTGATGTACGTTGGCCCAAGATCTTCTATGGTTAAACGCAGTCGTTTGGCAACAGATAACTCCTCATCCATGGATGGCTTGCGCCGAAGGATACGCCGCGGAAGGTTCAAACGGTCGCTTAAACCTATCTGAGTTAGTACGGTTCCGAAACCATGATCTGCTAATATCTCTGCGATATCGCGATACCGTCGTATATGACGAGGTCTTAAATGCATAATTCTATTGGACCGTTCTTAGCACCGGTGATTGGCTAAGTTTATCATAGTAAGCCTGAAGCCAGCGTTCAGACCACCCCATTACGGTCGTCTTCCTTATTATAGTTTTGACATCCTGTCGGGTGATTTTGACTTCATTACGGATTACCTCGATATTGTTGTGACTGATTGCCAGGGTTTTTATGGCGAAAAACAGAGGCCATATACTAGCTAGACGAACGCGATGTTGATGTCGTGGAAAAGCTGATATATATGCTAATCCGTAATCAAGGTGTGATTTCGCTTTTACTGCTAATTTGTTTACTATATTAATTGACTGGCCTTCATAGTCTCGTTCGAAAAATTGATCCCTTGTTATTCCCTGTTGGTCTAGATATGTGCCGGGAACAAATACCCAACCGCGTTCGTAATCTTTGCGCAGTCCACGGATAACATTAACGGTTTGGAGGCCCAATCCAATCTCCCTCGACATAGGCATCAGCTCATCTTTACGATCCTTTATGTCTGGTGAGTACCAAGCGTAAATGTCAGTCATTAAATAACCAACTCGCCCTGCTACCTGGTGCATATAATCATCAAGTTCCTCGACGGTTTCTACATTAGGTCCTTGGCACTGCCACCTGGCCATACCAAGTGTTGACCGTTTCACTCTAATAATCATCATCTCTTGGAGTTCAGATGGCATTGTAGAGAGATAATGTATCAACTCATCAGCATGTTGGGCGACGTAAACTTCAGGATCGTCACTATCTAAATCCATTATGGAAGTGGTTAAAACCTTAGCTGGAGTTTGCTCATCGAGCACTTCCGCCCAAAGTTCCAATAACTCAATTTTACGTGCTGCTTCCATGTCAGGATGGTCTTCCAGGGAATCAGAAACCCTGAAGAGCAAGTAAGCTAAACCAACAGGTTTTTGTAATTCATAGGGCAGATTATTAATTGAGAGTGCAAAAGTACGGCTGACACTCTCAAGCATTTGATCGAATTGTTTCATACACCAATCTCGAATATTTTTGGATATATTGGGCGGGAATATTTGAAATACCCACAGAACTTTTATTATATCATTCGTAGAGAAGATTTCGATTGGAATCGTCATTATTAAAACTAAGTTTCTTGTCACATGATACCCTCACCATAATATTAGATTAATATTAGAACTGGTTTTACCGCTTGACATTGGCATAATTTTTAATGTATAGTCTTATTTGGAACTCCATTAGGCAAGGCTTATTACTAGAATCCCAATAATGTCCAATATGCTAACGAAAACGAGATCTACCGCCCGGAGACGGTTGCCGGGCTTTTTGTTGCTAGATCATATGTGTTGCTCCCCTAACTTAATGTTTAATGAACCTCAAACGTCCTAACACTGTAATGTGATATATGAATTGGACTTGGTTTAAGATGAGCAATACTTGATGAAGCAGCAGTGTTGTTCGGTCTGAATCCATTTCCTGAAATTGGAAAAAGCGATAATCTTTTTCCTAAGGATATTCATCAGCTTATTAATGTTACAAAATTCATGATAATTTTATAAATTGGGTATTGATTTTGAGTGGAAAAAAGTGTATCCTTTTTTTATCGACGTTATTGGTTTCTAGATCTTGATTACGATAAATTATTTTGAACTTATTCAATAAAAACTTCCAACCTGTGTTTGATTGCAGATTCTAGTAATATTGATGATGGTTGGAAGATCTCGGAGACAGAATGATTGACGAGAATTTGTTGATTGCGATTGAGGAACGCGAGGATGGTTATCCTGCGGTTGCGCGACTGATTGAATTAGGCCGTCAAAAAACATATGTAACTTATGATGATGTTTTAAGTTTCTTCCCTGAGGCCGAATCTGATATAGATCAATTGGAGGAAGCATTTGCGGCATTGTTAAGTGCAGGAATTGCTTACATGGATGCACCGGTTACGAAGGAACCTAGTGCTGAAGATTTAAGTGAAGAAGACGAAGATGAGGAAGCTCAACCTGACCTTACGGTCGATGAACATTATCTAGCCAATATCGATACTGATGATACGATCGGTCTATATCTAAAAGAAGTTGGGCGTGTCCCTCTGCTAACTGCAACCGAAGAGGTCGAACTTGCTCAACGAATTGAACAAGGTAGGTTATCGCGTGAAGAACTAGCGAGGGGAAATGTCAGTCAACACCGTCGTCGAGAACTGCAACTTTTAATTGAAGATGGTTGGGCTGCCAGGGAGCATCTGATTACAGCAAACTCTCGTCTTGTGATCAGTGTGGCAAAAAAGTATATGGGACGGGGTGTGCCTTTCCTGGATTTAATTCAGGAGGGAAATATTGGCTTGATCCGGGCTGCAAAAAAGTTCGATTACCGGCGTGGGCATAAGTTCAGTACTTACGCTACCTGGTGGATCCGGCAAGCGGTTACGCGGGCAATTGCTGATCAAGGTCGAACGATCCGAGTTCCGGTTCATATGGGTGACCAGATCAACAAACTACTACGGGTACAACACCAACTCACCCAAAATTTAGGACGAAATCCTTCAGTGGAAGAGTTAGCTGTTGCTCTCAATATTGCTCCCCAAAAAGTAGAGACCATGATCCAGGTTGCCAGACGCCCACTTTCTCTGGAGACCCCCACCGACGATGAAGAGGATTCTGTCTTAGGAGATTTCATCGAAGATGATGATATCATAGCGCCGGATGAATCTGCTGCCTACAACTTATTGAGGGAACATTTGAATGGTGTATTGAACGGGCTACCACCGCGTGAAGTGCGTATCCTTCAACTACGTTATGGATTGTTGGATGGACAGGCCTACACGTTAGAAGAAGTAGGTCGCAAGATGGGGGTTACTCGTGAGCGAGTGCGTCAGATCGAAGCTCAAGCATTAAGCCGCTTGCGTCATCCGTCTGTTCGCCGGAAATTACGCGAATATTTGGGTTAAAACGGCATATTTGTTCACCCAAACATTGATTTATATGGAGCTATCTGAAGATCCCGAGAGAAACATTACTGCTTGGATATGGAACTTGAGGTTTGAATCAATTGACAACCCAGTTACTCACGTGCTAGACTCTTATATAAGATATTCTAAGATGTTGCGCAGTTGCAGAGGTAAGTGCCCGAAATTAAGGGATGATGGCTAAGTCTATGCCTCCCAGTTTCGGAGTTCTCCTGGCTGAACAGCGTTATCTAAAATCTATCGGAAGGAGAGTGTGATATGCAAAAATGGGAGCATATGGTAATCAGGTCCTATGGCGGTGTTGTCATGCATGTGAACGGTCAAGAAACCGCAGAAATCGTAGGGGCTCAGCCAGTCGGTGAAATGTTGTATGAGTTTCTGAGTGGTGTGGGGGAAGATGGTTGGGAGGTGGTTGGTATGGCGGGCGTGAGAGAAGGTACAGAAATTGTATTAAAGCGCCCACTTGTCGAAGATGAAGAAGAATTAGAAGAAGGTGACGAAGAATAACAAAATAGTTGTTGTTCGATCAGTTCAAAGCCTGTAACAAGTTTTTAAGTAAATATACCTGGATTCAAAATCCGCCGATCAGAAGGATAATCGGTGGATTTTTATTTTTGGGAGATTGCTAGATCCATACCTCCAGGATGATGTTTTGTATATCAATCATTCTCATTTACGATCATAGTAATGGCTTGTGCGACTACCTCTTGTGCTTTTTCGGTTGCTTCCAGTAGCTCATCGGTTCCGAATGCAGGCCGCCACTGGTCACGGAGTTCGTCGCTCACTACAAGTAAATTCGCTACTCGAACCTTACGGTAATTTCCCAAGGCATACATGGCTGAAGTTTCCATATCCACACCTAGAACTCCTTGATCTCCATAGGCATCAATTTTGCTTCGGAGCTCCCTATATGGGGCATCCGTGGTCCATAAAGGGCCTAATAAGGTTTGGACGCTGAACGATTGCGCGGTAATTTTCAATATCTCGACTAATGTTTCATCCGGGTGAAGGGATGTCATATTATTGACATAATGGCTCGAGGTTCCTTCCTCACTGACACAACTGGTGGGGATTAGGAACGTTCCGATGGGAGCCGATGACTGGAGACTCCCGGCCCAACCAAGCCCAATGAATGTATGCGCGCCACAAGCGATCATTTCCTCCATGATCATGATTGTCCCTGGCGCACCCACTGGCAGTTGCACGAGCGACACGCGTTGACCGTCAATTTCTCCGGTGAAAAATGGTTGGCGCTCTCCATACATCCAGTGGGGCGAAGGTTCTGCTCCAAATTTCTAAGCCATCGAGTGAATGACCTGGCGTCCCCAGGATGCCA
>DAOVXM010000157.1 GCA_030636125.1 Chloroflexota bacterium
GTTGGGTTGCGCCTCGGGTGCTCCGCCTTGACTCAGGCCTATCGCGTCGCCCACGTAAGATTGGATCCCGATAAGTGGGTGTTGGCTCAAAACCGGGGTGCTGCAACACGCACACAGCAGGGTATTTATCTTATACCACAAAATATCGGGGCTGAGTAGGTAATATTGATTAATAGATTTGTCAGGTCTCCATAAAATAATTAGAAATTATTTATTTTGGTCCCTTAATCATATTACGAACTTTTGGTGATATGTCTAATGAGGACATACTAAGGGTAAACTCTTTTGATCGTGCGTGGAAAGGGTATCGTCTCACGGATATGGTCGATACCGCAAAGCCAGGATACCGTCCGTTCCACACCCAGCCCAAATCCACTGTGAGGCACGCTGCCAAACCGGCGCAGGTCAAGATACCATTTAAATGCTTCCTCTGGGAGGTTATGTTCTTGGATGCGTTGTAATAACAGGCCATGGTCTGCAATACGCTGGCTCCCACCAGTGATCTCACCATATCCCTCTGGCGCCAGGAGGTCGACACTTTTAGAGACCTCGGGACGACCGGGCCATGGCTCCATATAGAAAGCCTTCACCTGGGTGGGATATCCATAAACAAAAACCGGTTTACCAAAATGTTGTGTTAGCTCTGTTTCATGTGGTGACCCGAAATCCATGCCCCATTCGATCTTGAGCAATTCTTTTTTCTCAGCATCATCTGTCTCTTCACGTACCTGTTGTAGGATATCCAGTGCCTCATCATAAGAGATACGTGGGAAGGGGGGTTCAATCATTTCGAGCATCGTAGTATCCCGCTCCAGCGACTTCAGTTCAGGAGCACGCTCTTTCAGGACTCGCTTAACAATATGAGTCACAAACTGTTCTTCTATTTCCATCAACCCATCTAGATCAACATAAGCTGCTTCAGGTTCCACCATCCAGAATTCAGTCAGGTGTCTGCGAGTCTTGGATTTTTCAGCGCGGAATGTGGGGCCAAAACAATAAACTCTACCGAAAGAGTAGATATTGGCCTCGTTGTAAAGCTGTCCTGTTTGAGCGAGGTAAACAAGTCCCTCATCAAAGTAAGGTGTTTCAAAAAGAGTTGTTGTCCCCTCGGCAGCAGCGGGAGTCAGGATTGGAGTATCCAGGTTGATGAATCCGTTGGTGTCTAACCACTCGCGAATAGCACTGATCACTGTGGCGCGAACCCGTAAGATCGCCCACTGGCTGGGCATGCGAATCCACAAATGCCGGTGATCCAACACGAAGTCCACTCCATGCTCTTTCAACGCTAACGGGTACTCATCCGCGGCCTCCTGGACCACCTCAAAAGCGGTTATCCCCAACTCATAACCACCAGGTGTACCTGGAGCACGTTGATCGGCACGCACTTTACCTGTGACAATGACGGACGATTCCTGTGCTATATGTGCAATTTTGTCAAACAATTCTGGATCCAAATCACCTTTAAAGGCAACACACTGCACATAACCCGATCCATCTCGCAGGAGCAAAAAAACCAGTTTCCCTTTGTGGGTGCGGTTATATACCCAACCCTCAACAATTACTTCTTGGTCAATATAATCTGCAATCTGTTCAACTCGGATTACCGACGGCATAGAACCTACCTCCTTCGCAATTGAATAAATATCTACAAGCAACCACTCAACCTTGATAGGGAGATCCGGCTTCTCAATACAGGCTGAGCAATTAGATTTTCACTCTAAATCAAGATTAATATGCAACTCTTTGAGCTGCTCACTATCGACCGGGGATGGAACACCAGCCATTAAATCCCGCGCCGTTTGGCTCTTGGGAAAGGCAATTACTTCACGAATATTTGGCTCATCTGCCAGGATCATACAAATTCGATCAATCCCAGGAGCAATACCGCCATGCGGTGGCGTGCCGAACTCAAACGCCTCCAACATATGCCCAAAACGTTGGCTGGCGACTTCCGCTTCCAGACCAATCAATTTAAAAACCAATTCCTGAAGCTTGCTATTATGAATACGGATAGAGCCTCCACCAACTTCAATACCATTTAGAACCATATCGTATTGCTGACCGCGTGCTTTTCCAGGATTGCTCTCTAATAATGGGATATCCTCCGGCATGGGGGCGGTAAATAAATGATGGCTTGGATCCCAACGTTTTTCACCTTCATTCCAGATAACAAAGGGGAAGTCCACCACCCAACAAAAAGCCAGAACCTCTGGATCCCTTAAACCAAGCACATCACCTAAGTGTTCACGTAAACGCCCCAAACTCTCAAACATAATTGTTGGTTGGTCAGCAACAAATAACAACAGATCCCCAGGTTTACCATCCAATCTTTCGATGATGGCTTGAACGGTTTCCGGTTGCAGGAATTTGGTAAAAGAGGAACGTTGCTCACCTTCAGACGTTAGCGCTAAATAGGCTAAACCTTTAGCCCCAAATTTCTGGGCATACACATTGAGCTCTTCAATCTGTTTACGGCTGTAATCACCCAGGCTGGTCGCGTTAAGCCCTCGAACCTGGCCACCACTGGCTACTGTGCTATCGAAGACTCGGAAACCACAACCTTGGGCCACATCGGAAATATTTTTAAGTTCCATCCCAAAGCGGATATCCGGGTTGTCCTTACCAAAACGGGACATAACCTCATCATAGCTAAAGCGTGGCCACGGAGATGACAATAATCGTTTGTGCGGGACCGTTTCTGTGACAAGCTGGGTGAACAGATCTTCAGCTATGGACATTATATCTTCACGCTCTACGAAAGACATTTCTAGATCAAGTTGGGTAAACTCAGGTTGGCGGTCTCCGCGCTGGTCTTCATCTCGGAAGCAGCGTGCGATTTGAAAGTAACGTTCCACCCCGGCCACCATAAGCAATTGCTTGAGCTGCTGGGGCGATTGAGGTAAGGCATAAAACTCACCGGGGTGAACTCTGGAGGGTACCAGATAATCCCGGGCACCCTCTGGGGTGGTCTTGAATAGGATTGGTGTCTCGACTTCTAAAAAGTCGTTATCGTCCAAATAATCACGGATAAATTTCACCACCCGGTGGCGTAACTCTAGATTATTCCTCATGCGCTCCCTGCGCAAGTCCAGGTATCGATATCTCAGTCGTGTTTGTTCTTCCACCCCATCCTCACCGCTAATCACAAACGGCGGCGTCTTGGAAGGATTGAGCACTTTCATATTGTGAACTTCCACTTCGATATCTCCGGTGGCAAGCTTGGGATTCTCCATGCCCTCCATACGTTGGCGTACGACGCCCTCCACCTGGATTACCCACTCCATCCGTACGGGTTCCAAATCCTGCTGCGCCCGCGGAGAGATATCGGGGTCGGCAACCACTTGAACTATACCAAACCGGTCCCGTAAATCCAAGAAGGTAACACCACCATGATCACGACGGCGATTAACCCATCCCGCCAGGATGACCTCCTGGCCAACATGCTTAGAACTTAATTCACCACAGGTATGAGTCTTGTACATAGTGCACCTCCATGCCGGCAATTTCAAAAAAAATCGCCCTCCGCACATAGCGTCGGGCGAAAAATTAGCAGTTGGGGGTATCAATAACCCATCAACCTGCACGCTCCCGCCCGGTGCGGTTCATTATTATCATTATCCGCATTATATTGCACTAAATTGGGGGATACGTACATGGTCAAAGTTTCCATCTTCTGGCCTCTAACACATCTAGAGCTTTAATGGCCCCCATTATAGCACGGGTTAGAATAATTAGGGAAAACATTTTGATTATTCTTCTTCAACTTCCTGCTCACTTTGTTCACTCTCAGCTCTCACCGCAGGCGTAATATGGAACTCACTGGGGCGCTCTCCATACTCAAAGCCCGAGAGCACGATAACCACCTTGGTGGTTGATTTACTCGTATTTCGCCAACGATGCTCCAACTGGGCCGCGAAGATCAGGCTATCCCCGGGGTCAAGGGTAAAGCGTTGCTCATCTAGTTCATATTCGAGCTGACCGGATAGGCACATCACAAACTCGTGTCCGCTGTGGATCATAGGAAAACGCCCACTGTTGGCACCACCCTCCAAGGTGAGCAACAATGGCTCGACACCACCGATGAATGACTCCCCACCTAATCCCTCCCACACGCCGCGTGTGAAAGGTATGCGTGTTCGTTCATCCGCTTTACGGTATACGATCTCGAGTCTGGGTGGCTCCAAACGGAAAAAAGCCGTAATGGGAACACCCAACGCATCCGATAATTTGTACAGGGTGCTCACCGAAGGCGATGTCCGGTTACGCTCGATCATACTCAAAGCGTTCACCGATAAACCGCTCTCACGCGCTAAACCGCGCATCGACAGGCCCCTTTCCATACGTAACTCTCGTAAGCGACTGCCCACATCAATAGCCTGGGGGTCTTTCTCCATCAAATCCATTGTTTACCTCCGGTGGAAGATTTTTCTTTTTACTGCAGTACCCCAATAGTAACACAGGAATCCCACAATTTTCATTATTATACAATTATTTCGAACAGAAATGCAATAATTAACATTCGGTCTGGGGGAGTTGATTTGCTGTGATTCAGGGAATTAGTTTGGTTTCGACATTCCCACGTAAAACCTACCCAACTAATGCCTTGCCGAAGATATCTTAATCAGCTTTTTCACTATGATAAAATCGAGATAACTTCAATATATTAATCCACACGAAATATTAGCTCGCTCAATACCAGTTAGACTGTGATGGTTAGAATAATCTCATAGAACTTGTGAAAAACAAGATGCCTCAAGAACAAACCAGAAATTCATATACTTCTACAGATTTATCTACTGAGCTGAGCATGCTTCGAAAAGCAGTTGATGCATCAGGTGAAGTGATTTTTCTCACGGACGGGAAGGGAATTATTACCTATGTCAATCCGGAGTTCACGAAAGTATACGGCTATCACGCGGAAGAAGTAATCGGCAAGGTAACACCCCGTATCTTAAAAAGCGGTGTGATGAAAGCGCGTGACTACGAGTCATTCTGGGAGAAGCTGCTTAATAAGCAGGTCGTTAAGTCAGAGCTGATAAACAAAAGAAAAGATGGCGAGTTGATATTCATCGAAAGTTCCGCCAACCCGGTCGTTGACCAGGATGGAAATATCGTTGGATTCCTGGCCATCCAACGCGATATAACTGAACGTAAGCGAGCCAAGGAAACATTGGAAGCGGCACATGCCTTTCAACAATCGATCATTGATGGTATCCCCGATCTGATCATGGTGATCAACACAGATTTCCGGGTGATGCTGATGAATCGGGCAGCCAGAGAGTTCTCATCCGGAAAGGAAAGCACCCCGTTGCCTATATTCTGTTACCAAATATCCCACCAGCTTGAGGAACCATGTACCGGTAATGACCACCCATGTCCGTTGGAACAAGTGCGTGAATCGAACCATCCGATCACGGTTGTCCACGAACATTTCCAGTCAAACGGAGAGCGGCGTCTTATCGAGGTTATTGCAGCCCCATTCTATGATGCAAACGGCAGGTTTCAAGGAATCATCGAATCAAATCATGATATTACAGAACGAGAGCGTGTAAAAGCAGCCCTAGAACAATACACTGAACGTCTGCGCGCCCTGGCTGCTCAACTGGCTGAGGCCGAAGATGCAGAGCGACAGCGACTGGCAAGTGAACTTCATGATCAGGTAGGCCAAAACTTAACCGCGCTTGGTATTAACTTAAACATTATTCAGGCACAGATGCCTGAGGACACATCCGTCCAGGTGCGCTTCCGCCTGGAAGATTCACATTCACTAGTAGAGCAAACAGCTGAACAGATTCGTGATGTAATGGCGAACTTAAGACCACCGGTACTGGATGATTATGGGTTGGTAGCTGCCTTACGCTGGTACGGAGAACAGTTTTCTCGACGAACAAACATTGCTACCACTGTGGAGGGTGAGGAACTGGTTCCCCGATTAGCTGCACGCGTCGAGAATGCTTTGTTCCGTATCGCGCAGGAGGCGTTAACCAACGTTGCCAAGCATGCACAGGCCACTCAAATCGTGATAAAAGTGGATCTGGAGGAAGGTAGCTTACGATTAATTATTGACGATGATGGCATCGGGTTCACCCCTGAACTCGCTGAAGAACATACCGGAGATCAGGGCTGGGGAATTCTCACCATGACCGAGCGAGCAGAAGCAATTGGTGGCAATTTTCGGATTGAGTCTTCTCCCTACCAGGGTACCCGGGTGATCGTGGAGATTCCTCGATGAGTATCACCGTCTTCCTGGCAGATGACCACACCGTGGTCCGGGATGGGCTACGGCATCTTTTAGAGGCGCAGCCCGATATAAAAGTGATCGGCGATGCTGCTAATGGGCGCGAAGCGGTGCGCCAGGTCGAACATCTATGCCCACAAATCGTGGTTATGGATATCGCCATGCCAGAGCTAAACGGGATCGAAGCAACTCGCAAGATTGTTGGGCGCTGCCCAGATACACAAGTTATTATCCTA
>DAOVXM010000228.1 GCA_030636125.1 Chloroflexota bacterium
TCTATCCCATCGAAACCGGGTACCCCCAACAATCATTACGATATGCTGGATGCCTCTGCTATATCACTTGATATCCGTTCCGGTTCCACCGGTTCTGATCGAACATCCGGGGATATTCAAGTATTTATAAACACGCCATCATTATTAGTGGACCTGGATTATTGGGAAATCGATCCCGCTTGGGATGGTAAAGTTTTCCGTAGTGTTGCTCAGGCGGTACGGCCTCGACGGGACGGCGAAATCCCAAGTCACCTTCATTTCCAGGAACCGATTTCCAAGGGTCATCTTTGCACACGCTTAGTCAATATTGATGGTAAGCGTACTCAATTCATTATCTAAGGGGTAAAACAAGTGAAGCTGTTTGTACCGGGAAGAATTTGCCTGTTTGGTGAGCACTCCGACTGGGCAGGTGGCTACCGGCGAATTAATGCTGATATTGAGAGAGGCTATACCTTGATCTGCGGAACAGATCAAGGTATTTACGCTCTGGTCGAGTCTCACCCAAACTCATTGGTATTGACCTCTACTACACAAACTGGCGAGCATCTTGGTCCTGTTGAAATTCCCATGGATGCGCAAGTTTTGTTGGAAATTGCCCAGCAGGGGGGATTTTGGAGTTATATCGCTGGCGTTGCGTACCAAGCTCTTACCAACTATCACGTGCGGGGCTTGGTGATCGATAACTATAAAACGGATCTGCCAATCAAAAAGGGACTTTCATCGAGTGCGGCGATTTGTGTGCTGGCGGCGCGGGCTTTTAACCGGGTTTATGATTTGAAACTAACCGTTCGAGGCGAAATGGAACTGGCATATTTGGGTGAAATAACCACACCATCTCGTTGTGGTCGTATGGACCAGGGTTGCGCTTTTGGAAATCGACCGGTGCTGATGACCTTCGATGGAGACCGCCTGGAAACAGAAGAATTGCTAGTAAATCAGGATTTGTATTATGTAATTGTGGATCTTGAAGCCAAAAAAGACACAACTGAAATACTAAAACGTTTGAACCGTTGCTATCCATTCGCTGAAAATGATATTGAACGTGGCGTGCAGGAATTACTCGGCCCAGTGAACAAGCGCATTGTTCATCAAGCTGTGGATGCTTTGCGTGATTCGGACCCACAACGATTGGGGACGTTAATGCTGGAAGCACAGGCGTTTTTTGACCGATACGCTATACCTGCCTGTCCGGAAGAATTAACTGCGCCCATCCTCCATCATGTTTTAAATTATGAACCACTGAAGCCCCATATATGGGGAGGCAAAGGGGTTGGGTCGCAAGGTGATGGTAGCGTCCAGTTTGTCGCTAGGAGTGAGGCTGATCAGCAAGCTGTAATCGAAATTGTTGAACGAGACCTGGGTATGAATGGCGCAAAGTTGACCGTGCGCCCAGGTTTGAAAGTTCGCAAAGCTGTTATCCCTGCTGCCGGTTTTGGGACACGGCTTTTCCCGGCTACCAAAGCTATCAAGAAAGAACTTTTCCCCATCATCGATCGTGATGGAATTGCCAAACCCGCAATTCTATTGATTATCGAGGAGGTATTGGAAGCTGGGCTTGAAGAGGTAATCGTTATCGTACAGGAAGATGATTGTGATGCATTTCGTTCATTTTTCAACACACCTATTTCTATTGAAAATTTCAATAAGCTCCCCGCGCCTTTCCAAGATTACGCTAAACAGATTTTAGATATTGGAAGGCGTGTTTCCTTTGCGATCCAAACAACCCAGGAGGGGTTTGGACATGCGGTCTACTGTGCGCGGGATATGTTGGGGGAGGAACCGTTCCTGCTTATGCTAGGTGATCACTTATATCGGTCAAACGGAGACCAATCCTGTACTCGTCAATTGCTGGATGCTTACCAACAACATGGCATTAGCATATTAGGCTTGCGACGCACACTCGAAGATCAGATTGCCAACTTTGGGACTGTTGGAGGATTTTGGATTGAAGAAAACAGGTTATTAAACGTTACCGAATTTTCCGAGAAGCCAACTATTGATTATGCACAATCAAATTTGCGTGTGCCTGGATTGCCGGATGGCGAGTATCTGACCGTATTCGGCCAGTATATTCTTCAACCAAAAATATTCGATTTTCTGGAGGAACATATAAAGAATAACGTGCGTGAACGAGGGGAGTTCCAGCTAACTTCTGCACTGGATCGGTTGCGGAGAGAGGGTGGTTTTTTGGGCTTAATGATGGAGGGGCAGCGCTACGACATCGGTTTGCCAGAACATTATATAGAAACTTTACAAACCTATCTTAAATAAAGGAGTTACGCCGGTGAAGTGGTGAGGGAGTTTTCCTCGCTGAACTGCGTAAGGCCTAAAATAAATAAAACGCCCTTGGGGGCGTCGAAGTTTTTAGACATCTAGCCTGTATCCAACCCCACGGATGGTTTTTAGATATTCAGGATTACGCGGATCCTTTTCAATCGCGCGGCGTAACCAGCTTATATGAACATCAAGTGTACGCGTATCGCCGATATATTCGGTGTTCCAAACCTTCCTGAATAGTTGCTCGCGCTCCACAACCTCTCCAGGGTGACGCATTAACATTTCTAAAATTTGTGAAAGACGTGGTGTTAAGCGCGCTTCACGGCCTTTACATTTTACACGTTTTAGTTCTAAGTCTAAGTGGATTGGTCCGGCATCAAGGGTTTTATTCCCATCCCCAGGTAGCAACCGTACTATTCGGTTTAGAAGTTTTCGAGATGTAAAAGGTAATGTCAGTACAACAGTAGCATTGG
Source organism: Chloroflexota bacterium (assembly GCA_030636125.1). The sequence continues at coordinate 2,751 of DAOVXM010000228.1, forward strand.
CTTCTTCTATAACTGGTCGATCAGCGCTAGCTATTAGAATGATTGGTAAATTTTCTATACTACCACGCAGAGATCGACAAATTCGTTTCCCACTCGTGCGCATAGATGCGGCGTTTATAATAACTATGTCTGGACTGATTCCGGAGAGCCTCTCCAATGCGGCGGCTCCAGTTGGGACAACATCGACGTAATAACCTTTTTTTCGTACGCTGGGTATAAAAGACGGGCTTTCAGCCCGTCGACCTTCGATCCATAAAATACAAGCGTTTTGCACGAATTATCCTCTTTGGCGATTTTTCTCCAGCGAAATCTTAATGTTAAAAAAATTATACCCGCGTTCAGTTTAACTTGCAAATAAAAAAGGGTGATTTTTTAACATTATCAAGGATATTAATATTTAAGATTGGTTGGTTGCATCTGAGAGTACCGCGTGATAGAATACATACCATGCTGCTATCCGATGACAATGTCTCAGAGAATGTCGTAATCATGAATACAGCAACTGCTTCGACTAAGTAACCTGAGGCTATGCCAATTGTGATGAATATTCAGCAGATTACCTGAATTGTAGGGAAAAGTGAGATATGTCTGAAATGGTAGAAGTGGTCATTGATAGTATTCGTGTCAGCCTCATGTCACAGCAACGTATAGTAATCTTGCGCGAATTAGACGCAGAACGATATCTTCCTATTTGGATCGGTATTTATGAGGCTGAAGCTATCACCATCGCCTTACAGGAAGTGGAAGTTGCTCGCCCACTTACCCATGATTTACTTAAAAATATATTCCAAGCCCTTGATGCTCGTATTATAAGGGTAGAGGTCTCTGAGCTGCGCGATGATACTTTCTATGGCAATATCGTTGCTGATGTGAATGGAGACACGCTTAATGTCGATGCGCGACCTTCGGATGCGTTGAATTTAGCAGTGCGAGCGCATGTTCCAATTCTGGTGGCGCGCTCTGTGATGGACACTGCTGGTATTACTCCAGAAGAGGACTTACAAGACGCCCCAGAGGAAATTCTTCATGGTGAAGGAGAGGTTGAAGTTGGCGAAGAACGCCTCTCCATCTTTGAGGACTTTTTGGACCAATTAGACATAGAGAAATCCGAGGATGACGAAGGGGATAAGGATGATAACGATTGATTATCTCGCTCGTCAGTTCAGAGCTGAATCCGCCGGGGTTCGCCAGGTAGCCGAGCTGGTGTCCCCGGTCTTTTATATCTTTTCCTGTACATATGAATAATACTATCCCTCCTATTGACGATGTAGCGTCTACTCCTCCGGTCATTCCCCATAGTCGCGAGGCCGAGGAGGCAGTATTAGGCTCTATCCTCATTAATCCTGAAGCTTATTACGATGTCGCTCCCTTCCTGCAAGCGGATGATTTTTATATTCATCGGCACCAATGGATATGGCAAGCTTTTACACACTTACACGAACAACGATCTCCAATCGATTTTCTCACTGTCAATGAAGAGCTGGATCAGCAAGGCCAGCTGTCTGAAATAGGTGGACCTGCATATCTGACAGCGTTGATCAATAATGTACCTACTTCATTGCACGCAGAGGCCTATGGACGGATCATTGAAGAGAACTCTATTCGGCGTCGGATGTTAACTGCTGCCAATGAGATCGCTAAGCTGGCTTATCGGGAAGACCATAGTGTCGATTCTGTGATGGATGAGGCTGAAAAAGCCGTTTTCGGTGTTAGCGAACGTCGCATGACGCGCGATCTCCAACCTATCCAGCAGGCCCTGAGTGAATACTACGACCGTATCGACCAGCTATCAGGTCGTGATGAGGATGTATATGGTGTTCCCACTGGGTTCATTGATTTAGATCGTTTACTCATGGGTTTACAGCCCTCTGATTTCATCATTATTGCTGGAAGACCGGGTATGGGTAAGACAGCTTTTATGCTTTCAGCAGCAAAAAATGCTGCCCAAACGCATAAAAAACATGTTGCTATTTTCTCGTTGGAGATGTCGAACGAACAGCTCGTCCAACGACTAATTGCTCAGGAGACGGGTATAGATTCTCAGCGACTGCGCACCGGTAAGCTTGAGGAAGATGAATGGCCGATTTTTACCCATGCCATTGAAGTGCTCAGCGACACTCGAGTTTTTCTGGATGACACGCCAGCGCTTACTCCTTTGCAATTACGTACAAAATGTAGGCGATTACATTTGGAATATGGGCTTGACCTGATAATTGTGGATTATTTACAGTTGATGTCAGCAGGCCCGCGTGTTGAAAATCGTGTCCAAGAGGTATCTTATATTTCACGTAACTTGAAAGTATTAGCGCGTGAATTGAATGTACCTGTACTAGCCGCGGCTCAACTCTCGCGTGCGATCGAACAGAGGGCTGATAAAGAACCACAATTAAAGGGAGAAAAGCAAGTTTACCCGCCCTTTGTCCCGTCCCGATAGCTATCAGGAACTATCGGGAGTTACTACGGCCCGTTTTGGTGCA
>DAOVXM010000393.1 GCA_030636125.1 Chloroflexota bacterium
ATCTTCCCCCAGGGCGGTAATAAAGGAGACCGCTTGCCCGAGGCGAGCCAGATTCTCGGCTACATTTCGGGCTACGCCACCGAACGATGAAAATATATGACACGGATTGGAAGATCCCGGGAGGAGCTCTGTCTCAAGATGCCCAACAATATCAACACCAGCCCCCCCGATGACCAGTACATGTGCATCAGGACTTGGTGAAAACATCTCTTCTCTCATGAAGGACCTCCTAACAAATCTCAGACAAAGCGTACCAAAAAGTCTAATGCTTCTTCAAGTTTACCTTTCTCCTTCTCCAACCTTGACTGTTCATCCTGCAATTTAATGCGCTTTACCGGATCTTTCGTGTTAGCTATACCCTGGGCAACTAACATTAAAACCCTATTATAGTCCTCCAGGGCTTCATCCATTTGTTGATAATAAGCTCGAATTAATCCGCGCAGTATTTCATCCTTTGGAGTACCTTGATCCTTGAGAGATTTAAAGGTCGTTACTGGCACTGCTTGCACCAATCGCAATATTTCTCCCAGCCGGCGCTCATTTCTGAGTTTTTTCAACACAACCGGATCCCCGAGGGCTTGGTTATCACGCGTAATTCGCCAGGCGTCCTGGTGGCGGTTAGAGAAAACCTGGACAGGAAAATCCCAGGTTCCAACACCAATCCAATTAATTTGTACGCCGAGCGCGCTGCGTAGTTGCTGGGATGCCGTATAGAATTTATCTGTGATCATTGGGCGATACACGAAATCATTCCCAGGATAACTACCGAATGGTGGAGGGTTAAGGGGAGCGGCGACTCCCATCAAGCGATCTCTTTCCGCTTTCAACTGCCTCTCTTGTTGCTGCTTTTTTTTCCATTCTGGTTTGTCAACCATTCCTAAGAATTCATCCAAGCGGTGGTTCGCGAAAAAATCATGCAACTCGCCGCGTATTAGAACCGCAATGGATATATACCAGGGGCCCTGACCCTGATGGTATACCAGGTTTTCTACCGCTTCCGGATCCTGGAAAGGGTAAGGTTTCTCATAGGTAGGCTCCTGGTGATCCCGGTAGATCGAGTAGACGACCTGCATATCTATGGCCTTAATCCGGATGCCATCCTGGGTACGTCCGGGAATATCAAAGCGTTCCTTCTGATCGCGCAGATCAACAATACTGCGCAGCCTCTCGAAACCATCTAGGCGTGCCACATAGGCCTCATCCCTTTCGGTTGGACGGATAACGTGGGGCTCACCATCCATTTTCTCGAATAAGGCTGCATTTTCACTGTGCACGGATACTTTACCCGGGCCTCCAATTAAAAAGAGGGGTGAATTTTTATCGTTGGTGTTCACTTTACCATCTTGGATGTTAATCAGGTTGTATGGATTGATCAGCGCTGCCTGTAGGATAAAGTGTTCTGCGGAAGATGTTTCTGCTAAATCATAAATACGCGATTGGTACAGCGCGGCGATCTTAAAAGCCATCCAAATCGCAAATCCTATTAGAAGCACATGGCGCAGTATCCCCGGCGCAAAAAGGATTTTAAAGGGCAGCTGGAATATCAAGGGGTCGAGGGTGTATGAGCGGGCGATCTTATAGTTATAGCAACGATTTTCCTTTGAAAATTTCTGGGGGTTAGAGGTTAAAGCCGAACGCATATTACAGGCGACATACCTGACTTGCGCTGCGGCGAGGCCATTATCGATGGTGGTAGAGGCTTTATCTCTAGCCCCATAGGCAAGAATAGCCCAAAGCCCAGCACCCACAACCGTAATCAGGAGCCAGCGTAAGATCCCCATCCAGCGGCTCACCCCAAAGAACCAATCCGCAATTTGTTCACAGCCCTCCAGGAACAGTTCCGCGAACATCACCAGCCATTTGCCGAATTCACGCAAAGCAGGTCGCAAATCGTCCCGCATCAATTTATTGAGCCACTTTAAAAAGTCTCTCATATTACCCGTTGAGCTATCTCGAAATTTCAGTCATGCCTTAAAGCTGGAAGCTCATGATGAAGATAACCATCATATCCAATTGATGATTTCACTCAATTGCATTTCCTCGCCCGCCAGCCGTTGGTGCAGCTGTGTATCCCTCAGGCATTGTGCCCGGGTACCTCTCAACATCTGTCTGAGGGCATTTTTCATCTGCACTTGCTGGGCTTGCGGGTTTTGCGGCCATGGGGAGACCAAAAGCTGCGGGTCCAACCGCCGGGTGGCGTTGAATCCGAATTCTCTCAAGCCATCTTTCGCGCCAATATGTGCTCGATAGCTGCGTACAAGGTTTACGTGCTCACGCTCGTCTACCGCCCGCAACATCCAACTTGATACCCACTTATCCTCCAATTGTTGGTCAACCTTACGTGGGAAATGGAGATTGCGTATCGAGCTGGACACCACTCTGATACCCCGGGCTTGCAGTACAACATATTCGCGACTTTCCAACTTGTTATCTGTTGGTTCACCTACCGGACTAATTTCATCCACCCAATATAAAGTTAGGCGCTCCTGAACCTTCTTTTGAATGACCTGCAAAGCCGTCTTACCATTAAAGTTATCCAGGCGAGTGAAAAGATCCTCAAAGGTAAACTTGTGCAGGTATTCCCGCCACAGGTCTACTGTTAAATATACTGGTAATTGAAACCAGGGCGTATAGCGGTATCCCGGATCGATTTCTGATATATTTGGATCGATGGCTTCCCCAATGATGGCCAGGCGCACGGATTCAGCGTTGTAGCCGAATCTTGATTTCGTCTCCGTTTGATAAAATTTATCCCAGCGGCTCTCTCTGTACAATGGGGAGACTTCCCCCCACCTCGACTGAAGATCTGGATCCAAGCGCGAGGCTGCCGAGATATTGGCCACAATCTCTACACCGTCACGCGTCAGCGCTGAAGTCTCCGAGCGCCGTAATTGCCGCTGCTCATAAGCTTCGAGCGGCTCTCTTCTTTCATCCCAACCTGCAAAAGGATCTTCCCCATCGCCTCGCGGACCAAACGGTGGATCGGGCCATACACGCACATGTAAATCGGTTGCATCTGCCAGGTACTCCCTCCGGCGAGTGAAAACAAGACCAGGTCCAACGCTCCGGGTTAACCCGGTTTTAGTGCGTAAAAGCGCCCCGCTGGCGGTATCCAATAAGATAGCCCCACGCCCTTTAGCTTTGTCCGAAGGGTAATGAGCCGGCACTTCGCCGTTATCAATTTTTATAGCAGGCCCATGCAGCCCAACCATATACAGGTTCAGGTACAATGCAGCCTGGACTCTTTGTAGGATATGGCGCACCGGCAGTGTAAATTGAGCAAAGAGTGAATTCGCCAGGATAAGGACAAATAGAAAAAGTAATAGGTCAAAGAAGACCAACCACACTTCGCCTGGTATGCTGGCCAGCGTACCAGGAATGAAGAACAGAAATATCTTGCTGATCCCTTTGATGATTTCAAATGGAGTGATGCCCGGCGTGTCGAGACGTGTAAGGTAAATGTAAAGTGCGAATACAACGCCCCCCATTAAAATAATTTTTACGATCGTCCTGCGGAGATTCGACCGGTATTTATCCATTGTCATGATTGTATAACAAAATGGTTAAATCGTACAACAATTGGTGATTAGTAAATATCGAGTTTAAGCATTCCAACCACTCGGGAGAATCCCACAATGGAAGGATGAGCCGTAATCAGGTTATATTAAATAGACCAAATAAAAACGTACTCTACCAACTTTTCCAAAATATTGTTAGAATTCACTCATAGGATATTTAATTCGTAACTGCTCAGGCTGCAGTAAGAGGTCTCTCTTCCCTAAGTAGAGTAGTTACTTTAAATCAAAT
>DAOVXM010000159.1 GCA_030636125.1 Chloroflexota bacterium
GCTATTTTTATCTCAGGTGGTCCAATGGCGGCAGGAAGAACCCCCGATGGGGAAACCGTGGACCTGATCTCAGTCTTTGAGGGGGTTGGGGCATATAAGAGCGGTAAGATCGACGCAGACCGCTTGAAGGTGTTGGAAGACTATGGTTGCCCATCCTGCGGATCTTGCTCGGGTCTATTCACAGCTAATTCGATGAATTGTTTACTGGAAGTCCTGGGCTTGGCGTTGCCATATAATGGCTCCGCCCTGGCGTTGAGCGAAGCGCGTGAAGCTCTGGCGGAGCGATCTGCCCGCCAAATTCTGACCTTGATCGAAGCCGGTTTGACTCCACGAAAAGTTGTCACGGCAGAGGCCATCGAAGACGCCTTTGCTCTGGATATGGCAATGGGTGGTAGCACGAACACCGTTCTGCATACTTTGGCTTTGGCTCATGAGGCGGGTGTGGAATACCCCTTGGAACGAATCAATGCTGTTGCCGATCGTGTTCCCTATATATGCAAGGTCAGTCCATCCGGCCCCTGGCATATGGAAGATGTGCACCGTGCCGGAGGTGTTCCTGCCATCTTAAATGAAATTAACCGCCAAGGAAATACTGTCCATCTCGATCGCCCAACGGTTAGCGGCACCTCGCTTAGGGATTCGATCGCCGGTATCTCCATCCAGGATTATGAAGTGATCCATTCTATAGATGACCCCCATACCTCAGTAGGGGGATTGGCGGTGCTTTTTGGAAACCTGGCTCCAGAGGGAGCGATAATAAAGAGTGGCGGGGTTGCTGCGCATATACAAGAGCACATCGGCCCGGCACGCATCTACGAAAGCCAGGAAGATGTAATGGCGGGCATCCTCAATGGTGATATTCAACCTGGAGATGTGATCGTAGTCCGTTATGAGGGACCCCGTGGTGGACCCGGTATGCAAGAGATGCTCTCCCCCACTTCGGCGATTATGGGGATGGGTTTGGGCGAGCAGGTCGCTTTAATCACGGATGGCCGCTTTTCCGGTGGTACACGTGGTGTATGTATAGGGCATGTCAGCCCCGAAGCGGCTGCACGTGGACCTATTGCGGCTTTACAGGATGGAGACATTATTGAAATTGATCTGGCGCAGCGTAGCCTCAATGTGCGTTTGAGCGATATGGAGATACAGGATAGGCTAACTGAATTGCCGGATTTTAAGCCAAGCACGAAAAGTGTTTGGTTACGCCGTTATTCACGTATGGTGACCAGCGCCAGCCAGGGAGCGGTGTTGGTTTAGCGTATGAAATTGTTTTTGAAATGATGTATTTGCTCAAGGAGGTGTTATGAAAAAAACTGGTGCAGAAATTTTGTGGGAGTGCCTGGTACGGGAAGGTGTGGAGGTTGTCTTTGGTTTACCGGGGGGAGCGATCATGCCGGTTTATGACGCCATGCTTAATTACCCGGTGCACCATGTCCTGGTGAGACATGAGCAAGGGGCTGCTCACATGGCAGATGGTTACGCTCGGGCTTCTGGAAAAGTTGGTGTAGCAATGGCGACCTCAGGCCCGGGTGCCACCAATCTTGTCACCGGAATAGTTACTGCCATGATGGATTCATCTCCAATCGTGTGCATCACCGGTCAGGTGCATGCCAGCTTGATCGGTGGAGATGCGTTTCAAGAGACAGATGTAACTGGGATCACTCTACCGGTTACCAAGCACAACTATCTGATAACTCGCGCCGATGAAATCGCGGAGGTCGTCCGAGAAGCATTTTATATCGCTCGCAGTGGCCGCCCAGGACCAGTATTGATCGACATTTGCAAAAACGCCCAAGTAGAAGAAGTCGAGTATGAATATCCTGAAGACATCTCTTTACCGGGTTATAAACCTCCCAGGCGGGCACCGGTAGAAGATTTGCAGCGCGCGGTTGAACTGGTTAAGGCTGCCGAGCGTCCGGTGATCTTGGCAGGTCATGGGGTTTTGATGTCGGATGCGATGGACGAACTGTGCATGTTTGCCGTAAAGACCCAAACGCCGGTTACTATGACATTGCTGGGATTAGGCGCTTTTCCAGCCTCACACACTCTCAGCCTAGGTATGATGGGCATGCATGGCGAAGCTCACAGCAATCTAGCTATCCAAAACGCTGATCTTTTGCTTGCTTTTGGTATGCGGTTTGATGATCGCGTTACTGGAAATTTGCGCACCTATGCCCCACGTGCCCGTAAGATTCATGTCGAGATTGATCCCTCCGAGGTTTATAAAAATGTTCATGTGGATGTGCCTTTGGTGGGTGATCTAAAAACTGTGCTTACCGACTTGATGCCTTTAGTGGATGAGTACGATCATGATGCATGGCTGGCACAAATTGATGAATGGTGCGCTGAAAGCAATGAACGCGACATATTATCCTGGCCTGATGACGGAAAATTATATACGGCCAAGGTGATCCGTGATTTGTGGCAGATCACCAATGGGGAGGCTATCGTCACAACCGGGGTCGGACAGCACCAGATGTGGGCTGCACAGTACTACCATTTCGAAAAGCCCAATCGACTGATCACCTCGGGTGGTGCTGGGACGATGGGGTTTGGATTGCCAGCTACGATTGGCGCCTGGTTTGCCCAAAAAGATAGCGAGGTCTGGCTGATAGATGGTGATGGAAGTTTCCAGATGACCCAGGCTGAACTTTCCACTGCGGTCCAGGAAGGTGTAAATATTAAGATCGCCATTATGAACAATAGCTTTCTAGGCATGGTACGCCAATGGCAGGAGTTTTTCTTTGATAGTCGTTATGCAGGAACACCGCTCAACGGCCCGGACTTTGTCAAGATTGCTGAAGCCCACGGTATCCCAGCTAGACGAGTGACTGAACCTGAAGCTGTAACACCGGCAATCAACTTTGCCCGTGAGACTAACGGTCCGGTTTTAATTGATTTCCGTGTAGAGAGAGAAGAAGCTGTGTATCCTATGGTGCCCAGTGGAGCTGACCTGGATGCCATGATCCGTCGTCCCATCCGTCGCCAATCTGTGACGGGTGATTGAGGGTAGGACAAAAATCTGGAAGGAGTTACCGATGCAACATACGCTGATCGCTTTAGTGGAAGATAAACCAGGTGTGCTCAACCGAGTGGCCTCGTTGTTCCGCCGCCGCAATTTTAATATCGCCTCGCTGAATGTCGGCCGTACTGAGAAAGCTGACGTTTCCCGTATGACGATCGTATTGGATAATGGGGATGAGAACTCGTCGATTGACGCCCGTAAAGTGGAGGTCAATCTGTACAAATTGGTCAATGTGATCGATGTCCAAGACCTGACCAACCAACCAGCAGTATCGCGGGACCTGGCGCTGATCAAGGTTCGTGAAACTCCGGAGCAACGCTCCGAGGTTGCCAATCTAGCCTCAATATTCCGCGCCAATATCGTTGACGTTGCGCCAGATTCGGTGATCGTAGAAATTACAGGCACCGAGGACAAGATCGAGAGCCTGCTGGAATTGTTGCGTCCTCTGGGTATTTTGGAGATGGTACGCACAGGACAGGTGGCAATGATGCGTGGTTCAGCCATAGGTGTACGCTACGCACCCGGTGCAAATGGTCACAATCATGTCGAGTTACCTGATCTTAATACCCAATCATCATAAGTTCTATCCAATCTGAAGGAGAAATATTGAGGAATACATAATGGCAAAAATCTACTACGATGCTGACACGAATCCAGCCCTGATCCTTAATAAGAAAGTAGCCATTATTGGTTATGGTTCTCAAGGACACGCCCATGCACTTAACTTAAGTGATAGTGGAGTGGATGTTCGTGTAGGGCTACGCAGAGACAGTAAGTCTTGGGAAAAAGCCGAGAGGGATGGATTAACTGTTCTAGATGTTGCGGATGCTTCAGCATGGGCGGATGTGATCATGCTGTTAACACCCGATACTACGCAGCCTGAAATTTATACGCAGTATATAGCCCCTCATTTAACCAAAGGCAAGACGTTGATGTTTGCTCACGGATTTAACATTCGTTATGGCACCATCACACATCCCTCGGATGTGGATGTCAGCATGCTGGCCCCAAAGGCACCTGGCCATCGTGTGCGTGAAATTTATTTAGAGGGAGGTGGAACTCCCACTTTGCTCGCAGTTGAGCAAGATTATAGTGGCCAAGCGAAAGAAAACGCTCTTTCGTATGCTCACGCGCTGGGGGCAACCAGGGCCGGAGTTCTAGAAACGACCTTTACAGAAGAGACGGAGACAGACTTATTTGGTGAACAAGCTGTTTTATGTGGTGGTGTAACTGCCCTGGTTAAAGCCAGTTTTGAGACCCTGGTTGAGGCGGGCTACCAACCGGAGGTGGCTTATTTTGAATGCATGCATGAGCTTAAATTGATCGTAGACCTGATGTATCGTGGCGGGATGAATTATATGCGCTACTCCGTTTCCGATACAGCTGAGCATGGTGATTATACTGCCGGTCCACAGATCGTAACTGAAGAGACTAAGTATGTCATGTCCCGGCTATTGAAAGATATCCAGGATGGGACCTACGCCCAGGGGTGGATCGATGAGAACCGCCAGGGTCGCCCCTGGTTTAATGAGCAACGCCGGAATGAACAGGAACATATGATCGAAGAGGTTGGTGCAAATTTACGCCAGATGATGCCCTTCATAGATCCGATAACGATCAAACCGGGCGAATGAGGGAGCCAAAGAAAAGGATAAAAATGTACAAGGATATGTCCATAAATCCAGATTACGTCCGCATTTTCGATACGAGCTTGCGCGATGGAGAACAATCTCCAGGTGCTACCTTAACTTCGCACGAGAAGTTAGAGATCGCGCGTGGTTTAGCTCGACTGGGAGTGGATGTGATCGAGGCTGGATTCCCGGCTGCTTCACCTGATGATTTAGAAGGGGTGCGGCGAATTGCAGTCGAAGTGGGTAATCCTCCCTCAGGCGATGTAGAGAGCAGCGGTAATGTTCCGATCATTTGTGGTCTAGCGCGTGCCTCCAAATCGGACATTGATGCTGCCTGGGAAGCTGTCAAGCATGCCGCTCATCCTCGCATCCATACTTTCCTGGCAACCTCCCCTATCCATATGCGTTACAAACTGCGCATGGAACCTGAGGAAGTGGTTGAACGAGTGCAGGAGATGGTTTCGTATGCCAGGTCGTTATGCGATGATATTGAATTTTCTCCGGAGGATGCCGGCCGTAGCGATCCCGAATTCCTATACCTGGTCCTTGGAGAAGCGATCCGAGCGGGTGCTACAACGCTAAATATTCCGGATACTGTTGGCTATACCACTCCCGAGGAATTTGGTGAGCTGATCGCAGGGGTCGTAGCCAATACACCCGGGATCGAAAAGGCCATCGTCTCGGTGCACTGTCATGATGATTTAGGATTGGCTACCGCTAATACCTTAGCGGGTATCAAGGCTGGCGCCCGGCAAGCGGAGGTCACAGTCAATGGTATTGGCGAACGGGCTGGCAACACCTCGTTAGAGGAGGTCGTCATGACTCTGCATACACGACGTGTGGTATATGGTTTGACCAGTGGGGTGGACACCACACAGATCGCTCGCGTGAGTAGAATGGTTTCAAATTACACAGGTATCCCAGTGCAACCCAATAAAGCAATTGTGGGGGCGAACGCTTTTGCTCATGAAGCCGGGATCCACCAAGATGGTATGTTAAAGCACCATACAACTTACGAGATTATGCGACCGGAGACAGTAGGCGTTAGTCGTTCCAACCTGGTGCTGGGGAAACACTCAGGACGGCATGCGCTTAAAGTTCATCTGGAAGAGATGGGTTATGACTTGAGCCAGGATGAGGTCGATATCGCTTTTACTCGCTTTAAAGATCTGGCAGATAAGAAAAAGACCGTAACCGACGCGGACTTGGAGGCCTTGATTGAAGATCAGGTCTACCAATCTCAGGAGGTCTTTAGGCTTGATGGATTACAAGTGGCTTGCGGAACCATGGGGTTGCCCACCGCCACCGTAAGAATCCAAGATGCGGATGGTGAGATACATATCCAGGCCGCCGTTGGTACAGGTCCCGTGCATGCCGTGTACCAGGCGATAGATGCCATTGTGAATGCCCGAAATGTCCTGGTGGAGTTCAATGTCCACGCAGTGACCGAAGGCATAGACGCACTGGGTGAAGTCACTGTGCGATTGCAAGCGGAAAATGGTTCTATCCCGGAGCGCAAGTCGCCCCAAAGCAGTCAAACCCACGCGCGCACATTTGGAGGTTATGGTGCAGATACAGACATTATTGTGGCAAGTGCGAAAGCTTACCTTGCCGCGCTGAATAAAATGTTGTTGGCAAAAAAACGTCATCGTAGAGCTGAGACATTTCTTATATCAGAACAACCCGTTTAAGGCTGAAGAGGAGAAGATCATGAAACACCAATCAAAA
>DAOVXM010000045.1 GCA_030636125.1 Chloroflexota bacterium
CCCTCACCAGGTACTTAACGCCCGAAAGCATACCGAAGAAAGCCAGATCATCACAGGGGCTGGTGCATTCGGGGCCATTACCATCGCCACAAATATGGCTGGACGTGGTGTCGACATCAAGCTAGGTGGTGAATTAGCGGAAGAGATTCTCTCTTCTGTAAACCGCGTGCTTCGTCGCGCTGGCATTAACGATCCTTACGATATGAGTATGGAAGAACGCCGACAAGCTATCCTGAACATGGATCCATCCAACTACGGCATCTACGAATCTGAAATAAACTATTTCCTGCAACATATGGAAGATATGGAGACAGTCAGGAGTTTAGGTGGTTTGCATGTCATCGGGTCAGAACGTCACGAGGCACGCCGGATCGACAACCAGCTTCGCGGTCGCTCTTCCCGCCAAGGTGATCCGGGTTCATCTCGTTTTTACCTTTCAATGGAAGATGAACTGATGCGCTTGTTCGGCGGGCAACAAGCCGATAACCTGATGCAACGTATGAAAATCGATGACGCCATGCCTTTAGAAGTTGGGCTGGTGAGTCGTATTGTAGAGCAATCGCAAAATCGTGTTGAAGGAGCTAACTTTGACGTGCGTAAGCACCTGCTTGAATACGATGATGTACTCAACACCCAACGCGAGAAGATCTACTTGCAGCGTGATCGAATATTCACAAAAGAAGATCTGAGCGAAGATGTCACAGAAATGCTGCATACGGAGGTTAATCATCGCGTCCCGGAGGCCATTGCAGAAGAAGAAGGTCCTTGGAAGCTGCTGGCTTGGATGGAGCAAATCCAACCTCCCATCCAAATAAGTGGGGTAATATTTCCTTCTTTCATGTTGAAATTGCTAGCAGATCACATCCATGAAAGATATCCAACAATCGACCACCAAAATGTGATTAGTGCACTGCTAGACGTAGCCCGCGAGTCCTTGAATGCTGAAGAAGACCATTTAATCAATTCGGTCAACACATTGTTGTACACTACTCAAAACCGTTTGGACGAGCAGATAAAAGAGAGGCTGGAAGCAGTTGATACCTTCTTCCAAGGATTAGAAATGGAAGATGAGACGGATACTCGTAGTCCTCGCGAGATCATCGATGAATTATCTTCGGTTAGTCGTCTACCCATCCAATTATCCTCTAAGCAGCAACGGGTTCTCAAATCTGACCCCTACCAGGTTATCGATGATGTAAATGCCCAAGTTGAGACCTACCTTATCACACAATCTGTTACTCGCCTGATTGGTTCGGTTGAAAGACGTTTGGAACAATCCCTTGAGATTAACTCCAAAGAGTCAGCTGATGAGGATTGGAATACGATTGCTGATGCTATCCTTCAAGCTATCTATGATTTATTTGATAAAAGGCGTGAACGTTTACTGGGCAATGGCTCTCAAGGACAGATAGCCAAAGACCTAGAATCAGCCTTATCTCGAGTAGATGGTCCCCTTTCACAAAATGTGCTGATTCAATTGTTGATGCTCATGCCTCAGGGTGCGCGAGCTGCATTCGATAAGAAAACCCATCGCCGTGTGTTCCTTCGTACCACCCGCTTGACTTACGTTTTCTATGCAGCCCACTTACTAGAAGGACGTGAACCGGAAGAAGTTACAGAAGATGTGTACGAGCACCTTGAAAAAGCCCAAAATTTCATACTGCTTGCATGGGGAGCAACCGAATGGAGTCGCTTGGCAGATTCACATCCTAAAGACCTGGACGAAACAGCCCAAAATGGATTGAGTAGTGCCCTCGGGGAAGAAGTCTTCTCAGGGGTTTACAACCAGCCACTTCAGGAATTAACTGATTCCGACAGGGAAAAAGTGATCTTGGAGCTAGGTCGCCAGGCGCTAACCGAACTCTATCGGCAATTGCTGCTGCAAATAATCACCGAATTATGGGTAGATTACCTGACCCAGATGGAGGCGCTGCGCGTCTCGATCGGTTTAGAGGCTTATGCCCAACGCGATCCGTTGGTCCAGTATAAAAACCAGGCTTATGGACTCTTCCAAGAGCTATTAAACAACATGCGGAGAAGTGTGGTCAATCGCATGTTCATCTATCGACCCCGGGATCCAAGCAGCGTACAAACTACCGTGAGCCAGGCGGAAGTCCCTCAAGTTGCAGCCCAGACTTCCGGAGATGAGGCGCATACGCAACCACAATCTGAGAAACCTAAGAAGAGCAAATCCAAACGACGCCGCAGACGACGGCGGTAATTGTAAGCTTTTTGCAAGCGGCTTAAGGCAAAACACACTTTCATACATAGTAGAATAACAATAATTGGCTGATTACTTGAGAGGGCATGAAGCGCCAATTTTCCTTACCTCGAGAGTTCCATGAAATTGTCTTTAGCGCAAAAAAGACCTAACGAATTCTACAAATCTCTCCCAAAGGTTGATCTTCACCGTCATTTGGAAGGCTCTCTCCGATTCGAAACCGTTCGGGAATTAGCTCGCAATCATGGGATGGATTTACCTGCTACAGCTGAATTGCGCACATTAGTCCAAGTGCAAGAAGACGAGCCATTCACTTTTGAGAATTTCTTATCAAAATTTACTACGCTAAGAATGTTCTATCGCTCTCCAGAGTTTATCAGTCGTATTACACGTGAAGCCATTGAAGATGCTGCTGTTGATAATATCCGCTACCTGGAAATGCGTTTTACGCCAGTGGCTCTCAGCCGTGCAGAGGGATTCCCCCTGGCTGATGTTATGGATTGGGTGATCGAGGCTGCCAACCAGGCAGAGGAAGAATTTAATGTTACGACCCGTCTTATCGCCAGCGTCAACCGTCATGAGAGTCCCGCTCTGGCTGCTCAAGTATCTTACCTAGCTGCAGATCGAATGAGCTCGGGAATTGTGGGTTTAGACCTGGCAGGAGATGAATCTACTTTCTCTGCTGAACCATTTGCAGATATATTCCATGGGGCGAAACAAAACGGGCTGGGAATTACTATTCATGCAGGGGAATGGAACACAGGCGACAATGTTGCCCAAGCTATCGAAATGCTTGAGGCTGATCGTATTGGTCACGGTATTCGTGTTTTAGAATCGAACAAGGCAATCCAGATAGCCCGGGAACGCAGCACACCTTTTGAAGTGTGCATCACGAGCAATTACCAATCTGGAGCCGTTTCAAGCCTCGATGCTCACCCGATAACGCAAATGCTTACGAAGGGCTTAAACGCTACTATCAACACCGACGACCCAAGTATTTCTCAACTCACATTAAGTGACGAGTATCGACTGGCTTGCGAAGTTCTGGAGATGTCAATCGAGGATCTGCAAGAGCGTGTTCTTGCCGCGGCCCAAGCTGCTTTCCTACCAGAAGGAGACAAGCAGCTGCTAATTAGAGCGCTAAAAGAAGAGTTTCTTGATATCTAAGCCTGCTGGTCTTCAATCGAAGCACGGCTTTCCCATTCAGCCACAGCCGAGCGGATCAAAGATCGGATCTCAGGATCTGGAACGGCTTCTACCCCCTCATATTGATCCAACCCAACCATCACGACGACACCTTTTCCAGGATCTTCTATCAGGCGTATAGCCTGATTTTCATGAGCTGATTCATTGAGCATATCCTGTAATACATCATCGATTTGGGCAGTGATGCTTTTAGGAGTTCCTTGCAGATCACCTTTTTTCGGCTGAATGGCGCGAGTCATAACTTCTACAATGTTCATACCTGGTGGTTTGAAAGCCTCTTCTTGAACAGGTTCATTCAGAACTGGCTTTAAGTATGACGGGGTCACTCTCTGAGGAATTTCAGCAGAGGATAATTGAGTAGTTGGACGGCTGTTTTCCTCAATCTTTCGCTCACCTCGCAAGCTACAAACCAGAATTCCTATCGCGAAACCAACACCAATGCCAATCAATCCAGTTAATATCAGGGGCATGATACTGTTCATGAGATCGACTCCTGCCACAATTCGAATGAAACACACGCCTTGAACAGAATGTGCAAGAAATTTACCATTTCACAAATTTTGACTATTACCAATATTTAATTGTATTGTGAAAACCAATAGAGGGCAACTTTCAATCTTGATAATATTTAAAGTGGTTGACAGCTTGGGCAAAAATGAGTCCCGCGCTGACCAACCACGATTCGCTGGATGGGTGTGCTGCATCTAGGACAAGGTTCACCAGTTCGTTGATATACTCGTAAATACTTCTGGTAATCTCCCCCTTTATATACCCAATCGATGCTCGTACCATTACGGCTAATACCGGCGTATAAAACTTGACGGATGCTCGATAATAAGGACTGAGACTGTTCAAAAGTTAACGTGTCTGAATGGGTTTGTGGGTGCAATTGAGCCAGGTTGAGAGCCTCATCTGTATAGATATTCCCCAAGCCGGCTATAAAATGCTGATCGAGTAAAAGTGGTTTTAATTGGCGGTGATGGCTCTGCATACGTTGATGAAATTCTAATACGGTGAGTGAGTCATCCAGTGGTTCTGGGCCAAGAGATCCGAGGATGGATTCTGGGTCTGAGGTTAACCAAACCCGCCCGAATTTACGTGTGTCGTTAAAGGCAAGGCGTAGGTTTCCTTCCAAGTCAAGAGTTAAACGATGGTGCTTATCCAGTGGTGCTGTTATGGGTTCCACCAACATGTCGCCGCTCATGCGCAAATGGACCAGCAAGAAGTCTGGCGACAGCTCGAAGACCAGGTACTTTCCCCGTCGGCTGATATTATTTACGCGCTGGCCGACGATTCGTGTTTCAAATTCACCAGGGGAAGGCGTAGCCAGGGTACGCTCCCAAAGTAGTTGCGTACCTAAGATTGTACGGTCAATTAACCGAGGGTGATCTAGACTACCGTTTCTTAACCTGGCTGCAATAGTCTCTACTTCAGGTAATTCCGGCATGGTCTATTCGTCAAACATCTCACCAACACTCCGACCTTCATGAGCCCGCCGGATGACCTCTCCAAGTAAAGGCGCAACAGATAGTACCGTCAGTTTATCCCCCAAGAGAGCGCGTTTTTCGGGTGAGATTGGAACTGTGTCCGTTGTGATTATCTCTCTAACGTTCAAGGATTTAAGACGCTCGGCTGCAGGAGAGGATAAAATTGGATGGACAGAAACCAGATAAACCCTTCGAGCCCCATGAGCTCTCACCTGGTTAACTGCCTCTGCGACGGAACTCCCGGTGTTGATCTCATCATCTACAATGATCGCATCTCGACCGCTGACATCTCCAATCAAGGTTAAGGCTATTGGCTGACCATCTCGCCCAGTACGGCGTTTCTCTATAAAAGCAATTGGAACGTTGATAGTTGCCGCGAAATTTCTACCTTTTTTTGCGAAACCGAGGTCTGCGGCAACAACTACAGGCTGCCTCAGGTAGGGCATCAGACCCTTGACATATTCAGTAAGGATGTGGAATGCTGTTAGTACATCTCCTGGAATTGAAAAAAAGCCTTGGATCTGCCCCGCATGTAAATCAAGGGTCATATAGCGGTCAGCTCCGGCGACTTCAATCATATCTGCCACTAAACGAGCCGTAATGGGAACACGAGGTTGATCTTTCTTATCTGAGCGGGCATAACACATATACGGCACCACTGCAGTAACCCGTCCGGCTGAATCCAATCGTAGAGTCTGGAGCATAATGAGCAACTCCATTAAGTTGCGATTAACTGGAGCAGAGGTGGTCTGGATAACATATACATCCTGTCCGCGCACGCTCTTGTGCAACCTAACAAAAAGGTTCTCGTTGGGGAATTGGGTTACATCGCGACCGCTGAGCGGCAGATTCAGATAATCAGCAATCTGTCCGGCAAGTTCGGGACAACCTGTGCCAGCAAAAAGCTGTATCTCACCGTATATCTTTAGCTCATGGTGACGGAAGTTTTTTTGCATTTTCTCACCCATATCCTTTTATCAGGAGAATGATCCTAATTACTCACTGTTGGCTTGATATATTTCTTTCCATCCATCACATAACACGCTCAGGTACACGCCATCGTATTCCATGACCATAAATCATACTTCACTCCCGTCCAGGAGTTTCTCCACCGCCTGACTGGGAGAGATTTTCCGTCTAACCACCTCATCGAAAACGTCTTGATAATGAACCGGGGAGATAGATCCGCGCCACCGTGAAACCAACGTAGCCTGTAATAATGCATCTAACTCGGCTTGTAAACGAATGATCTCACGCTGGTTCCACTCACCAGACTTGTGTAAGTGTTGACGATGAAGTACAACTAGTTTTCCCAGTTCCTGGATACCGATCCCTTCTGTCGCCACGGTACGCAAAATTTGAGGCTGCCAATTATTTAGCTCGGTTTCTGGAACGAGTTCGGGGTTCTCGTTTTGTGAATATTCTCGTTGTTTTGAAGAATAAACACGCGGCGATGGATGGGCTAGTTGCAACATCCCACGTAATGCACGTTCAGTGTTTTCCACACCAGGGCGGTCAGCCTTGTTAATCACCAGGATATCAGCGATCTCCAAAATGCCGGCTTTAATAGCTTGAATGTCATCACCCAAGCCTGGTGCCTCAACAACTATGGTGGTATGAGCAAGCCGTGCAATATCCACTTCAGCTTGACCCGCACCTACCGTCTCGATTATGATAATATCAAATCCCGCGGCGTCCAAGGCTTGAACCATACCCGCGGTTCCCGCAGCCAGTCCCCCTAGGGTGCCACGCGATGCCATTGAACGGATGAACACGTCAGGATCTCCCGCTAAATCACGCATTCGAACTCGGTCACCAAGAAGAGCGCCACCGCTGAATGGACTAGATGGATCAATAGCAATAATTCCTATGCGATGTGCTGCACCACCAGTGTCAAAATCTCGAAAATAACGGGTTAATTTGTTAACCAGGGTTGATTTTCCTGTTCCAGGCGCACCAGTAACCCCGATAAGATGGGCGCGTCCAGTATTTGAGAACAGTTCGTTCAGAGCGATTCGACCCTCATGTGTATCGTTTTCAACCTGGGTCAATAAACGGGCTAATGCCAATCGATCCCCCTCCAATACTGACGTAACCAGCCCATTACTTACTTTCAAAAGTCCCCCTCAATGACTGCGCCTTGTATGTCATGGATGATGTCTTCGGTCAAGGTACCCGGACCGTATACACCCACCACACCCATCTCCATTAAACGCGGGACATCCTCATCCGGGATAATACCACCCAGGAATACCTTGACGTGACCCTGTCCGTTGGCTTTTAGCAATTCCAGGACACGAGGAATCAGGGCCATATGCGCTCCTGAAAGGATGGATAGACCCACTGCGTCGACGTCTTCTTGTAAAGCAGCTTCAGCGACCATTTCGGGCGTCTGCCGTAGACCAGTGTAGATAATTTCCATGCCTGCATCCCTCAAAGCACGAGCAACTACCTTCGCACCGCGGTCGTGTCCATCCAGTCCGGGCTTGGCTATCAAAACACGGATTTTTCGTTCGCCCATAATAAATTACCTTCCATGACGTGGAATTTACTCACCTGGATTATACCGCATCACTAAGAGGCTTGTGTATAAATTTTTTAGCTTAGCAACATTTCCCAATATGAGGTTTTAAGATATTGTCAGCAATATAAACATATATCGTAACTGCTAAGGCTGCGGTGAGAAGTCTCGAAAAAATGGTGTGCAGGAGGGCGTGCGCCCCCCCTGCACCATTTTTTCGGCTCCCTCTTCCCTAGGCTGAGTAGTTACCATCTATCTATGTGGATCATTGCACGGAATTGGGGAGTGGTTTTAAAACAAGAAACCATCCTAAAGGATGGCTCCTTGCAGCGCTACGGCAACCTATCGGAGACCGAAGAGGGATGCCGCAGCGCTTAGTTTAACACTAGAATTACACATCGACATCACCTCCTCTTTGGTGGGATAGCAAAAGAGGGAGCTTCGGCATCTCTCTAACCATGATACCTGAACTCAATGCGGGTAGTATTACACATATCAGTAAGTATGTCAAGTTCGCTAAACGATAGCTTAAATACCAGGCCAACTTGTTATTTGATCGGTCGAAAGGACAATATGTACGCCTTTCTCAGCATAGCGTTGGTAAGTTTTATTTGCCGTATCGGTGTAATCCACAACCCCTGGTATAACCACGGACGAGGTACAATCTTCCAAAAGATAGAGCTTCTTCGTTAGATTGGGATCATGGTCTTGGATCTGGTCTAATAAATCATCGATCGTCCAGATTACACAGTGGCTCTTCGCCTCACCAGCGATCACAACGGCATCAAACTCCAAGAGCTTGTGGAGAAAAGTGTCGCTCTTTTCGGAAATTCGAACACCACTTGGACCAGTTAAAACTTCAGGACCAATAGCCGAGTAGCTCTCAGATGTGGCAATATCACCTTTAATCTCAAAGTCTGGCTGTGAAGAACGGGCAATCGTATGAAAGAATACCGCCTCTTCAACTACAGAAACTAATGCGTGCCCTATACCACCAAGCATGGCATGATAGGGCCAAATCGTAAGGTTATATTTTTGGTCCAGCTCTAATTGTTTAGTATAGTGGAGCAAGTACCGCTGTCCAGCCTCGGAAGTGATACCCAGGTTGCTAGCAATGTCCCGGTTGAACATCCAATGCCCTGATGCTACATCCTCGTAAGAAATCATTGTAAAAGGAGGAGGGTGCTCCCCTTCTTCATCCACCAAAAATCCTTGGTGAAAAATCTGCATAGCTTTATGCGTATCTAATGTTAAGGTGATATGGGTTACAAGACCTAAATTATGGTAGAGAAATTCACATAGACGTTGGCTATCACCTACTGCACCCAAACCAGAACGTCCCGCAACGAACAGCTCAAATCCGGGAATGCAAAAGGTATTTTGCATATCAACAATGATCAGGGCAATTTTCAATTCGTCCTGAGAGGCTGGCTGGAGATTATGATTTCTTGCCCATTGTTTCGCTTCTTCGGCACGTTGTTGATAAGGCACTTTCCAAATTTCGCTGACCCTTTCTGAGTCAAAGTGAGGCGGGACTGATAATGGATCACGAAGTCCAGCACGATCATCTTGGACGGTCATAATGCCACCTTTAGCTATATTTTTTGTAAAGCTGGTACATTTGAGCTCACCTTTCGCAAACCGAGAAAGATAATTAAGAAATAGGCGATATATGCCGCGACCTCAGTGAGTGAGGGATTCCCATTATAACCAAACAGTGCCTTCAACAACTGCCCAATGATCGAATTTTCAGGCAATATGTAATTAATATCCCATAAAGGTTCAATGACGCTAGGGATCAAACCAGCTTCGTTGAATTCATGAATACCATGAGCGACTAGACCCGCAGCAAACAAGATTAGCAATATTCCAGTTACCTGGAAAAATCGACGCAAGTCAAGCCGCACAGAAGCTGTATACAACATCCAGCCCAGAATTACCGCAGTACATAGACCGAGCAATGCACCTATTAATGTTGAACCTGCACTAGAGTTAAATGTGGTCGCGGTCAGGAAAAGCGATAATTCAATACCTTCCCGGACAATAGCTAAGAATGCAATAAAAAAGAGCGCCCGGCTACCGACCTGGGTAAGAGCCTGTCGCACATCCATCTCCAATCCACTTCTTATCCGGCTTGATTGCTGTCGCATCCAGAAAATCATCCCGGTTAGCACCCCAGCCGCGAGAAACATCATTACACCTTCAAAAATCTGTTCCGATGTACCTTCAAAAGCTGTTCCCAATGTATACAGAACAAAAGCGGTGACCAGGCTAATAACCACTGCACTGATGACACCTCCCCATACAACTGGAGTCAACTCTGGACGCCGCATCTGACGCAGCACGCCAAAAACAATACCGATAATCAGGGCAGCTTCCAACCCTTCCCTCAGAGAAAGCACGAATCCAGGAAGCACAATTTACCTCCAGCTATAAGGATTTGCTAAACATTTGACTGAAGTAAAACAGATTTCTACCAATATACCTTGGACTTACGGGTTGCGATATCAGAAATTCGCACCCTTTATTGCAAATGCTTCGCAACAATATTTTATCACCCGAGGCTGATTGTACAACTGATCATTGTCACATTTTTCAAAGATATATATCCATAGATTTATTGATTTCCCCCATTACATGCTATCGAGGTATGTACTCGAGGTTTAATCGTGAGCGTGCCCTTCAGGAGTGTCCAGATTCTCCACACCAGGCAGCTTATCCGCCAATTGTGCGGGTTTATGGATCAGAATGGGCAAATGTTGCGGACAAATCCAAAGCTCTCTACCCTGATATTGGATTGCTAACAATGGAACTTGAAGACTGTCTTTTTCACAATACAAACATAATGGTTGTGTCATCCCAAAATTACCTCCGTTTTTGTCTATGCCTAACCACGACGCCGGGATCTTCCCTTGTTTCGTTTAATTGTGCTGCCGCGATATGCTGGGACTGTTATGTTATAAATATCACAGATTCGCTTATCCTCTAAGCGGCTGAGCAGGCGTTGGTCCACTTCATCCTTATAATTGAAAGTAGTGATCACGGTTGGCAACTCAGCTGCATAGCGATAATTGAACAACTGGTAAAGCTTTTCACGAACCCAGGGAGTCTTGGACTGGGTGCCTAAATCATCCAAAATTAACAACTGAGATCTGCGTACCTCCTCGAAACGACGATCCAGGCTAACCGTGCTGGTTGGGCTGAAAGTAGCTCTTAAATGATCGAGTAGATCTGGTACGACGATAAAGAGAGGTGGATAGCCGGTGTCTGCCCGATCGTTGGCGATAGCAGCCGCCAGGTGGGTTTTTCCGCAGCCATAAGGGCCTGTAAATACCAGCCATCCTTGAGGATATTTGGCAAATTCCTGGGAAGCCTGGAAAGCTTTTTTCAAACTCTTCAAATGGTCTCCAACCATTCTCTCCCCCGTACGCAACTCAAAGTTCGCAAACGTCTGGCGATGATGCAAATGAAGATAAGATAATTCGTGATGACCGAGATCCCCAGTTGGGCGGCGGTAGTCAGGTGAC
>DAOVXM010000410.1 GCA_030636125.1 Chloroflexota bacterium
ACCTTTTTTGTTGGTTTTTTCGTTCTCTGGGGGATGCCGTTTTTCTTCTTGATGGCCGGGGCGACCAGTTGGTTCTCGCTGCGGCGACGCACAGCGGGCCGCTATGTCCACGAGCGTGTCACCCGGCTGCTTTTTCCGTTCATCATTGGCGCGATCGTGCTGACGCCGATCCAGGCCTACTATGAGTTGACCCACAAAGGATGGTGGCAAGGTGGCTCTATTATCGAGTTCATCCTCAGCAGCGAGGCACGCACTTACTTCTATACCGAGTACCACCCGCTAACCTTCGGCCCTGAGATATTTGGCGCAGTGGGTTACCATCTGTGGTTCGTGGCCTTCCTATTCGCTTTCTCTTTGATCGCTTTGCCGGTCTTTACCTGGCTGAATGGAGATTCCGGAAAACGATTCGTTGCCTCGTTAGCACAACTGGCTAAATGGCGAGGGGGCCTGCTGGTGTTCGTCATACCCCTCATATTGATCCGTTTCATTCTCCAACCATTCTTCCCTGAATATTCGGGCTGGTCGGATTTCTTCTTCTTGTTGGTCTTCTTCATCTCCGGGTATATCCTCATCGCCGACGAGCGGTTCATGCGAGCCATCCGACGGGACTGGCTGCTATACCTGATTCTTGGCATCGCTTGCACGCTGTTCTTCTTCTCGGTGGCGGCTGGTGTGCCAGTGTACGATTGGCTAGGGTCACCCGGCACGCCAATGTTTTATGTCTCCCAGACCTTGTGGGGCATCAATAGCTGGTGCTGGACGATGTTCATCTTCTACGTCGGGATGCGGTTCCTGGATTACACCAACAAACGGCTCCAGTATAGCCGGGAAGCGAGTTATCCCTTCTTCTTTTTCCACCAGCCGGTGATCATTTTCATCGCTTTTTACGCCGTGCAGTGGGAGGCCCATCTCCTGATCAAGCTGTTGGTCGTCGTGATCGGCTCTTTTGCTGTATCACTTGGCTTATATGAGTTATTCGTCCGGCGCATTAATCCGGTCCGCACTTTGTTCGGCATGAAACCCAGAAGACGCAAAGAGGAAGATACCAAAACGGCCCTGGCTTAAAATTGTTGCGCTGCACCGCTCAGCTCAAAACCTTTATGTCGCCCGGGCCGCCAGCTGTAAACCGGAGAAAAGGAAGAAGTCAGCTGACCATTTCCTGCAGTTCACAGGTACCTTTACCACTTACAACTCAGCCCTGTATCTCGGTGAACTGCAGTAATTCGGCACCGTCGAAGTAGGCAAGTGAGCTGGTCCAGCACAGAGAGCCCTTAAGGCAGTTTCGTAACTGAAGCGAGTTAAAGTGTTTTAACATAAAAACGAAAAAGGAGAGCAAAATGGACACACATGTAAGAATACTCGGCTGGTTGTGGATCATATTTGGCGTGTTGGGGGTTATTGGAGCATTATGCCTGGGTGTTACTATCGCGGGGAGTGGGTTTATATCTGAGGACGAAACTGCCATCCTTGTCACATCGATCGTTGCGTTAGTCTGTGGCAGCTTGTTTTTCTTGGAAAATGCGCTGAACATCATCGCCGGAGTTGGGCTGCTCAAGTACAAGTCTTGGGGGCGCATCCTGGCGATCATTTTGGGGATTATTAACCTGTTTGGTTTCCCCATCGGCACTGCCCTGGGCATCTACACCTTGTGGGCAATGTTCAACGAAGAAACCAAGCAGCTCTTCGAGAGTGGATTCGCGAGCAGTGATTTATTAGAGGAAAACGCTGAACTGGCTGAATGACGCTCCGATAGGCATCGTGGACTGGTTGAGTTGAGAGGAAATACATTATGAGATCCATAACACAGCGCTACCCATTGGTAGCGTATTACCTGCTTACCCTGATCCTTTCGGGGGTGATATTTGTCCTTTTGTTTGCTGCTGGGTTGGTCGAAGGGCTGTTCTTCCTGGGTACCTTTGGGCCTGGTTTGGCGGCCATTCTTGTCACGTTGCTGATTAGCGGACGGACAGGTGTCAAGGAACTGTTGGGTAGCTTGTTGATCTGGAGAGTCGCGATCCAATGGTGGCTGGTTGCGCTGCTCTTGCCCGCTCTGATCGTTCTGGGGGCTGTGTACCTGTTCTCCCTGTTCGGCGGCCCCGGGCTTGACTTCAGTCGCTATCAGCCCCTCTACAGCCTCATCCCCATGATTATCTTGATCACGCTGCTCAACGGCGTAGGCGAGGAGTTGGGCTGGCGAGGTTTCATGCTGCCACGCCTGCAATCCCGCTACAACGCACTGGTATCGAGCCTGATCGTAGGTTTCTTTTGGGGCTTGTGGCACGCCCCGGTTTACTTCATCGCAGGCACAGCCCAGTCCATCTTACGCTCGCAGGTGGGCTTTTTGGCAGGATTGCTGCTCTTCATCTTATCTACGATGGCAATAGCGATGACCTTCACCTGGGTTTTCAACAACACGCGCGGCAGTGTTTTGATTGCTGCTTTGCTGCATGGCGCCACCAACGCCTGGATGAATTATTTCCTGACGGATCCCACCGGGGAAGTCTTGGGCATCACCATCTGGTCAACCGTGCTATGGGTTGTACTCGCTGTCGTGTTAGTCGTGGTCTACGGGCCAGCGCAGCTTTCTCGTTCTGGCGAAAGGCAAACTGGTTAATACTATGGACCAAATCATTAATCCCATAAAAGAAGCTATTTGGTTTTTCGTTCTGACATTAGGTTTAGTATTTCTTGTATTCTGGGGACCATTAGCCTTGCTGGGCATACCCGGGGCCAGCCTAACCGGTGCCAGCGGTCCTACCTGGGCAGTGCTCTTGTTTGTATTGGGAGGCTTCACCCCATCCATTGTGGCACTCATCATGACTTGGCGCATCGGCGGGAAAGAAGGATTACGTTCGATGCTGAAGCGGTTAAACCCGCGCACAGTCAGCCTTAAATGGCATCTCGTTATCCTGCTGGTGATCGGCCTGGCTACTGTCTGTCAACTGATAATTATCAGGCTTCTCGGTTACAGCTTTGACCTATCCCTCTTCCTGACCCGGATCGTATTTTTGCTGCCGCTGCTCATCCTGGGTCCACTTTCCGAAGAACTGGGCTGGCGTGGGTATGCCCTAGGTCGCTTGCAGACTCGCTGGAACGCGCTGATCTCGAGCCTGATAGTTGGGTTCTTCTGGGGATTATGGCATCTGCCCCTGTTCTATATCCCCGGCACATCCCAGTACCTGTATGATACGTCATTCCTGGGATTTCTGGTGGGTTTATTGGCTATCTCGGTGCTTTATACCTGGGCTTTCAATAACACGCGCGCCAGCATCTGGAGCGCGGTGTTCTTCCACTGGATCTATACCTATGTCTTAGACACAATCAGCGCCGGCATGGCACCACCGCCAACGGCGTACCAAATCCTGGGCTATGTACCCTATATAATCATCGCCATCGGTGTGGTGCTTATCTGGGCATCTCAAACCCTGCCTCGCTCGAAACCAGGAAAGGAGGATCTGGCATAATCATAAGTGGAACTATCGTATTCGGCAAAAGGAGGCCTACAAATGTTCAAGTTAAGTATTGTCTTTATATTGGTAACGGTGGTCCTGTTAACAGGTTGCAGCCAGGTTACCCTCACCGGCTCGGGCAATCTGGTCACCCAAGAGGAGGCGATCAGCGATTTCGACAAAGTGGATATCAGCCAATCCTTTGAG
>DAOVXM010000107.1 GCA_030636125.1 Chloroflexota bacterium
ATAATGATTCTCCATTAAGAACTAATAGAAGGCGATGGTTCAAGGTTAATCTTGCAGCACGAAGAGTATTCATTGCTTTCCAAAGTGGGTAAATCATCTTCAGTATCTTCTGTATTTATGTTTTAACTAGCGAAGTTAACACCCATTAGAGATAATTTGGTCTTAATCTCCTGGTACAAGTCGAGGGATTCCTGGTTCGGTCTACCGGTGTCTTGGTCGTAGCAGTCCTGGTAACGATTACCAGACGGTGGTGATACTATCTGGTTTTCATACTTTTCCAGCAAAGCATTAACCCAATCGTTCGCCCTGCTTGTTTCCACACCAGTGGCAGCATAAGCCATCTCAACACAAAAACGCGCCTCGAGGGGCGTCACGCCATCTTCAAGGACCGCCTTTGCTGGATGGACAGTCTGCACGCCAGCAAAGCCTGCCGGAACGCTGCTGAGATTTACCGCAGCCGCCTCATAGAAATACATACGCGTTGCGGTACCGGCAGCGGCATATCCCAGGGCGATAGCCGGATAGTGAAGATTGCGGCTGGTTGCCCGTCCTACCACAGAAAAGACCCACAAGTTATCCCGCGTCGTAGAGCATCCGTGCCGGAAGTGAACAGGACCGGTCAGGTGGTAGGTACCCTGGAACAGCAAGATACCTAGCAGGTGATAAGCGGTCATCATGAGTGCAGTTCCAGCCGCTCCTCCTGCATAACCACCCAGAATTGGTAAGGCGGTCGAACCGATATTCCCACCCGTCAACAGGATGAAAGCTAATCGGTTCAAGGATTCAAAATTGACCTTCATCTCTGCCAGGAAGTCGATCAACCATCCATCAGAGGGTCGCAAGCCAAAGTCTGGATGGCTGCCTGCAATGGTGCCCATGGATGTCGTGGCTGAGGAGATCAAGTTCAGGATGGGCAGTCCAGGTCGCCCGCTGCTTGTAAGCGCTTTACGACCCATCTGGACGGCACTGGTCGTTGCGTAAACCTCCAATGGTGAGCCTCCGATGACCTGCAATCCATTGACACGGTTAAAGGCGGGTATGCTGATGGAACTGGCTTGGGAAATACTACCGTATCCCCCCACCTGGGATAGAGCGATATCTTCGCAGGAGGCAACAATCCCGGTACCCACATGGCACCATGGTGGTCTACTATCCTCCGGTTGGCGTGGTTGGAAAAAACGACGGTCACGGCCTTCCCCGAAAGTTGAGCCATCGGGAAGATTAGCGATAGCATCCAGAATCTCTTGTCGCTCAAAACGGATGACACGGTTGGTGTCATCACAGTAGACGCCGGTGCGAGTGACAAACTCAATGGCTGCTTCAAAGAGACGATCTGCCAACTCATCGTCGGAAACGACAGGCACCTCCGGTGTGTAGCAGATATCAAATTCGCGTACTATTTTTCGTACGTTAGGGATGAGCGATTTCATATTAAAGTCATCTTCCGTAAGAAGAGGACCAGTTGTCGCTCTTTCCATGAAATCAATTAAAGTTGGCACGATTGAATCTCCCGTGGGTTCATTGATAGATTAAAGGTTAGCAAGTTTGTTTACTATATTTTTCTATATCAGTACTGCTCAGGCTGTGGCAAGAAGTCTCAGATATTCAAACTCAGCCAGAATAAGAGCGTCTATTTCAGATGAAAAGACGGATGGATTGTCTCGCGTTAAGATCTCACGGGCTTTCCGGATTGCTCGAGTATGGGTTTCAACGCTACCATTTTCCTCCCAACGTGAACGGGGATCGCGATCAGATATCTCCGGTAATAATGCAGTTTTACGCATACGTTTCCGAGTATGAGGTAAATTAATAAAGGTTCCACCTGGCCCAACCTGCCTGATCACATCTAAGGCAAAGTCATCTTTGCTGAACTCAAAACCTCGTTTGACACGCTTGAGCATCAATGCAATCTCGTTGTCAATCACCATCTTGGCGAAATCAAAGGTACTCAACCCATCCAACAAACCCCCTGTGAAGAACAGATCGACCCCAGCATTCAGAGCAGCCATCGTTGATAAACCTGTCTCATAGCCTGCTTGAGCATCATTCAATTTGGAATTGGTCAAGCCGATAAAACCAGCGCAAGGTACGTTATAAAAACGAGCCATCTGGGCGCAGCCCATCATCAATATACCTGTCTCTATCCCCCCGGGCGCATAAGCTCCTGTACGCATGTCAGCAACGGTGGGCAAAACAGCGTAAATGATTGGTGTGCCGGAATGGGACAATTGTGACAATACCGCGGTTGCTAGAAACTCTGCGTTACACTGAGCGAGTATCCCTAACAATGTCATAGGGGCAGTCATCCCTGAATTCGGCGCGAAGGCATAATAACAGGGTAATTGCTGCTCTGCAAAGAACATTAGCATGCCAGTTGAATCGTTGTCCATCACCAAAGGTGAGATTACTGGACATACACCATAAGTCAAAAAAGGACGCTCACGATAATTTCTTTCATTTCCTGCCACCAGCTCTCCGAGACGAAAAATGTCCTTCGCCTCAGTGGAGTTGGGCGCAGAGCCAAGCACAGGTTTTAGTGTGTTTTTCAGAGCGGGGTAATAGCGTGATAGATGGTAACGACCGGATGGTGCATCACCTGCGATGACCGGGATCGAAGGTAAATCATAACCTGGCAACTCATTAACGAGATGGGCGATTCGTGCAATATCATCCGAGCGAGCGCGCTGCACTTTTCCCGTATCAGGATCAATCAGATCCGGTGCTGAACCGGCGGTCGTAAACAGAGGACCATCATCAGGTATCGTCCGATCGAACTCGGGATTGCGCCCATAGAAGGTGAATTGAGCTGGAAACGCCTGGCAAAAGTGATCGATAACCTGTCGAGGCAACTTGACGAGTTGGGTTTCATGGTCAACTTGGCAGCCATGTCTGGCAAATCGATCACGGGCCTTCAGGTTATGAACAAGCAAACCCACTTCTTCCAGTATCTCGAGTGAAGCGTTGTGGACACTTTCAACCCATTCCTGAGTAAGTAGCTGGGCATATCCTTCGATCATAGTTTATCCCTTCTCGGTATGAGTTGTTGCGATAAAACCATGATTTATCTTGACAAACAAAGTTATCCATGTTATTTTTGAAGTGTGCAATGGTCTAGACCATTTTACCATTGAACTGTATAGATTTCAAGGTTTTTTAACCAAATTCACTTACTCATCCATTTTTTTGGATTAATTATGATCCCGGCTCGACTTAGTGACAAAAGCTACAAAACTTCGGTACCCCTCTATGTCCAAATTGCAGAGAGCTTACTGGCACAAATTGAGACTGGTGAGCTCACTCCGGACGAAAGATTACCCTCTGAGCGGGAATTAAGCAAACGCCTGAACGTAAGCCGTATGACCCTGAGAGCTGCCTTGCGCGAATTAGACAGTTATGGGCTCTTAGTGCGTCGTCCCGGGGATGGCACTTATATTGCCGAGCCCAAGATTGAAAGACATGCTGACAAACTTGTACCTTTTACCACGAGCATGCAAAAACGGGGCTACAAGATTCACTCAAAACTGATTGTTTTCGAACAGAGATTGGCAAACGTAGCCACAGCTCAACGCTTACGTCTCTCAGTCTCTACGCCTGTTTATTTCTGCCAGCGCGTGCGTCAGATAAACCAGGAACCCGTATTACTGGAGAATTGCACCATGCCGGTGGAAATTTTTCCAAAGTTTGGAAATTACGATCTAGAGAATCGTTCATTATACGAGATCATGGAGACAGAATATGGCGTGGTCGCCCATCATTCTGAACAAAGCCTGGAAGCGGTCGTGGCAGCTGATTACGAGGCTGAACTATTATGCGTGGAACAAGGCACCCCATTAATGCTGGAACGCCGGCTAGGATACGACAGGGATAACCAACCTTTTGAATACGGTCACGATCTATACCGCGGCGACCGCTTCCGCTTCTTCACTGAGATCGCACCTCTGGAAGCATTGGAGCGATAACTAGTGTTGCGCGGCGAAATTGACTCCATAGATTAACAATGGCGCAACACTTTAATCTTTGTTTAGGATATAGTAACCAGGATATCGAATGAAACTTTCATCCTTGACAAAGCACTAGGAATTTTTTTGAGCTTAAGATCAATATGGAATCCAAGTTGGAAAATCTTCATCACATTCAAGCGAAATACCTGATGCAGAGTTGGGGCATCCAGGGCAAGTACGACCCAATCCCGGTGAGATATGCAGAGGGTTGTTGGATCCATACCCTCGACGGTAGGAAAATCTTCGATTTGCGCAGCGCCCACGAGTGCATCAACCTGGGATTCAGGCATCCTAAAGTCATAGAGGCTATGCGCAATCAACTGGAAAGCGTGATCTATGTAACCGATGATTTCGCCACCCCTCCTACAGCTCTATTAGCGCAAAAATTAGCCGAAATCACTCCTGGTTCACCAGATAAAAGAATTTGGTTTGGCCAAAGCGGCGCGGCTGCAATTGAAGCAGCCATAAAAGGCGCTCGATTTTATAAATATATCCAAAGAACGAAAAAAGCCCCAGTTGGGAGAAGATCACCCCATCTGTACCCCAACTCATACAAGATCATCTCTCGTTACCGTTCTTATCACGGCGCAACCAGCGGGGCTATGTCAGTCAGTGGCGATCCCAGACGCTGGTTGCAAGAGCCTTACGTGATGCCCGGTGCGATCTTTGCTCCAGAGGCGTATTGCTACCGTTGCCCCCTCAACCATAGCTACCCGGAGTGCAATATCGCTTGTGCAGATTATATTGACCATATGATCGAAATGGAAGGTGGGGGCGATAAAGTAGCTGCTGTGATAGTTGAACCTGTCGTAGGCTCGAACGGAATCATTCCTCCTCCTCCGGAGTATCTTCCCAGGCTACGCGAAATATGCAATAAATGGGATGTCCTGCTGGTTGTTGACGAAACCATGAGCGGCATGGGAAGAACTGGCAGGATGTTCGCTTTTGAACACTACAATATCATCCCGGACATTATCGTGCTTGGGAAGGCGTTGGGCGTGTATTGTCCACTCAGTGCCACCATTTTTAGCCAGAAGGTAGCTGAAGCTTTTGAAGATAACATCTTCGGTCACGGTCAAAGTTTCTCAGGACATGCGCTTGCCTGCGCCGCGGGCCTAGCGAGCCTAGAGGTCCTGTTAGAAGACGGGCTTCTCGAACATAGCCGGGAAATGGGTGCCTATCTCGAATCCAGGCTAGCACCACTTGCCGGTAAACACCCCTCTATTGGGGATATTCGTGGTCTGGGGCTCTTCTGGACAATTGAATTGGTGAAAGATGCCGTTTCGAAAGAACCCCTCCGCCGGGTAAATGAAAAATATTCCCCAACCGTAGTTAGTGAACTGGCCAGGGTCCTTTTGGAAGAACACGATGTATATATTCCAGCCGACAAGTACGGAATATGGATTGTACCCCCATTGGTGGTATCTCAAGAAGAGGTCGATTATATCGTTGACGCAATTGACCAATGCCTATTCATCGCGGACGAATTCATCAAATGAAAAATGGAGTACAGGCTGAACCTAATTTATGTCTATATTTGCTGTAGGACTAACACTTCTATCAGCGTTTACTCATGCGAGCTGGAATTTTTTAGCAAGAAAGAGCCATGAAACTGACCAGTTACTGCACAGTGGACTTGTAATTATAGCTGTAGGAATAATCCCTGCATTTATTATTGGTTTTTATGGAGCTTCATTTCCAACACAAGTCTGGATAAATATACCTATCAGTGGCACATTTCTAGCTATTTATTATTTAGGAATCATTCAAGGTTATCGAAGTGGAGAATTCACAGTGGTCTACCCTATTGCCAGGGCTTTACCAGTTCTTATAATTGCCTTATCGGATATCGTGCTTGGGTTCCCACCCACAATGCTCGGTTGGGCAGGTATTTTCCTGGTATCGATTGGTTTAATCATGAGCCCACTCGATTCCGTGAGCAGATTTTCGCTTGCTGCCTACAAAAAAAAGGCTACTTTGTGGGCGATACTAGCCGCCGTAGGTATTACAGGTTATTCATTTATCGATTCAGCATCAGCGGATATGATGCAGCCGGGAGTAGCAACCGCCCTACGCTATTTCATTTTCCAGACATTCTTTTCCATCCTGATTTACTTGTTCATTTTGAGATCTCTTCCCACACCGATACATTGGGCGAAAGGTTTGGCAGCATGGAGAAGACCAGCCATAATCGCATTGCTAGTTACATGTGGTTATACGTTAGTGCTACTGGCCTACCAGCTGACATCTGAAACAAGTTATGTCGTGGCAATTCGTCAATTCAGTATTGTCATTGGAGTGCTGATGGCAGTGATATTGTTACGAGAAGCGGTTCCCAAAATTCGAATTCTTGCAGCGGCAATTATTACGTCAGGTGTATTTATCATTGCCCTAGCTGGCTAAGTAATTTGCGAAAGGAAGGTTTAAATAAATGAAGGATATATCTGAAGGCGATAGTAATATATCTCAAAAAAGGATCGAGTGGCAAGCTACACATCTTGAAAAAAACACAAGAGAACTACTGGAACGGGATGCCAGAACTTTCTTGCACCAATCGCTCTCAACACCTTGTTTAAATGCCATTCGCGCTTGTGAAGGTATCTATATCGAGGATCTGCAAGGTCGCCGTTATATGGATTTCCACGGGAACAATGTCCACCAGGTCGGCTTTGGCAACGCGCAGGTTATCGAGGCCATCAAAACCCAGCTCGACGAGCTGTCATTCTGCACCCGACGCTACACGAACCATGTGGCAGTAGCGTTGGCCGAAAAGCTGGTAGATATCGCTCCAGGAGATTTAAATAAGGTTACGCTCTGCCCAGGAGGTACCAGCGCGGTGGGAATCGCTCTCAAACTGGCCAGGCTGGCAACCGGCAGATACAAGACCATCTCAATGTGGGATTCGTTCCACGGAGCTTCACTGGACGCCATCTCTATTGGCGGCGAAGCCCTATTCCGGGAAGGGATTGGTCCATTACTTCCAGGGACCGAACATGCCCCCCCACCGGACGAATATCGTTGCATGTGGGACTGTCACCAAAGGGGCGGTTGCGACATGAAATGCGCTCGCTATATTGAGTACATTCTAGAAAAAGAAGGTGATATAGCTGCAGTGATCGCCGAGCCTGTTCGCAGCACGCCTTATATCCCTAAACCTGAATACTGGCAGATCATCCGCCGGGCTTGCGACAGGTACGGCGCATTGTTGATCTTCGATGAAATTCCGCACGCGCTGGGCCGCACCGGCAAGATGTTCACCTGCGAAAACTTCGGCGTTACACCCGATATCCTGGTGATAGGCAAAGGCCTGGGTGGGGGTATCTTCCCTTTAGCGGCGATCATCGCCAGGGAGGAATTGGACATCGCTGGGGACCGCGCTTTGGGTCACTACACCCACGAAAAAAATCCCGTGGCTTGCGCCGCCGCCCTGGCGACAATTGAATTCATACAGACCCACAACCTGGCAGAACACGCTCAGCAGCTGGGGAACTTCGCCCAAGAAAGGATGCGCACGATGATGGAACAACATCCCTTAATTGGAGATGTACGTGGGTTGGGTTTGCTCATGGGCATGGAGCTGGTGCGGGATCGGAGGACAAGAGAACGAGCGAACGATGAAGCCGAAGCTGTTATGTACGCCGCCTTGAGCCGTGGGTTGAGCTTCAAACTGACTATGGGCAATATCCTGACCCTGACACCACCCTTGACGATCACTTTAGACGAGTTAGA